>NZ_JAUBSB010000032.1:0-72775 GCF_036702135.1 Microcoleus sp. LAD1_D3
AAATTCGGTCAAGAAGAAGAAACCTACAACATCGTTGCAGCCCACGGCTACTTCGGTCGTTTGATTTTCCAATACGCTTCATTCAACAACAGCCGTTCCTTGCACTTCTTGTTAGGTGCATGGCCAGTAGTAGGTATCTGGTTTACCGCTTTGGGTATCTCCACGATGGCTTTCAACTTGAACGGTTTCAACTTCAACCAATCGATTATCGACTCTCAAGGTCGTGTGATCAATACTTGGGCTGATGTGATCAACCGCGCTAACTTGGGTATGGAAGTGATGCACGAGCGCAATGCTCACAACTTCCCGCTTGATTTGGCTGCTGGTGAGACAACTCCCGTAGCTTTGGTTGCTCCTTCTATCAACGGTTAATTTTTAACTTGAGATTGACAAAAAGCGCTCCTAGAAATAGGGGCGCTTTTTGTTTGGGGAAAAATATTTTTCTCGCACTGTTTCTATCCGTTAAATCCCTTAAATCCGTTACCCCCCTTACCTCCGTTACATCCATCCGTGGCCTTCCTTCTTGCTTTTTACTTATTTTTTCTTTCTTTATTCTTTAATTTTTTATGATTACTATAGAATATAGCCACTAGGTCGATCGAGATACTGTGACATACTCCACGGGCGAAATCTTATATTATGGTCTAGGATTCCAATAGTCGGATTCAGAATATGTTGGGCTTGCTATAAAGTGTTCGCTAGCAGCAATGCAATTGTGTCAATTCCAGAATCTAACCATAGACAAATGTAGCTGATCAGGAGTCGCTCCTCACCGTCCCAAGCGCTCTATCTGTAAGGAGAATTTGTATTATGAAAGATGGACAAGAAGTACGCCGCGTCTCCACAGCCGTCATTGCCGGTGTTTGCGGGTTGGCTTTACTGACGGGAGGGGGCATTGCCTGGTGGACCGCGAACCGTTCGCCAACCCCCACAGATACGCCGTCTTCTGCTCAGACTACCGCTCCGCCGCTGTCCCCAAGTCCTGCGGAATCCCCTGTTGTAATTATCCCGGTGCCCCCTCCAACTCCTGTCCCAGCGCCTACTGCTCAGACGCCTAATGCTCAGACGCCTAACGCTCTGGTTCCCAAGTCGCCACAGCCAAAGCCTTTGCAGAAAACCGATGTCCAGATAGTGCAAGTCTACTGGGTTAAAGATGCGAGCGGCAAATTTGAGGGAGTTCCTACGAAAGTAGCTGTCAAACAAGCTGACCAGCCTGATGCAGCTTTACAAGCTGCTTTTAACAGTTTGTTGGCTGGGCCGAAGGATGGAAATGTTTCTAGCGAAATTCCTAATGGGACAAAACTCAGGGGTTTGAGTGTTCAGAATGACGGAGTTTATGTCGATTTGTCGGCAGAATTTACTTCGGGGGGAGGGAGCAATTCGATGACTGGCCGGTTAGGGCAAGTTATCTATACGGCTACGAGTTTACAACCGAATACCAAGGTTTGGATTTCGGTGGAAGGCAAGCCTTTAGAACTTTTAGGTGGCGAAGGTTTGGAGGTGGCTCAGCCGAGTACCCGCCAAAGTTTTGACAAAAATTTTCCCCTTTAGTAATTATGAGTCATTAGTTACAAGTGATTAGTCATCGGTCTGAAGGCCGAGAATAGGAATTGATAACTGATGACTCATGACAGAGGATTGAGGACTGAGGACTGGCAACTAATTTTCAGTGCTTCGTAGTTAGGCTAAATGCCCGAAAGTGTAGGGCTTGCTGTTCGATGCGGCTGGCAAGCCGATCGCACACCATATTACACAGCTCAAAAATTAACTCGTCTTGCACCTTATAATAAGCTGAAGTCCCTTCACTCCGGCGAGTGAGGATACCAGCTTGGAGCATGAGTTTTAGGTGCTTAGAAACATTGGCTTGACTCGTTTGAGTAGCTTCCACCAATTCTTGCACGCATTTTTCGCCGTCGCGAAGCAAGTTCAAGATTCGTAAACGCATGGGTTCGCTCAAAATACTGAAATACTCAGCAACTTGTTGCACAACCTCTTGCGGGACAGGCTGGGATGACTTCATCAAACTCACCGGAGAGAAGTGATCGGGAAATATTAGCATTTATTCTGTCCATAACAATAAAGTAATCCTTCAATCCGGATTAATTCGCATCAACACTTGACCGTATTCGACAGGTTCGCCATTTTGAACTAAAATTTCCATCACTTGACCGGACACTTCATCAGCATCGATCTCGTTCATCAGCTTCATCGCTTCTATAATACAGACTGTCTGGCTGACCTTGATGCGATCGCCCACATTGACAAAAGGCGGCTCGTCAGGAGCAGCAGCGCGATAAAAGGTTCCTACCATCGGCGAGATAATTGGCACCCATTTCGTATCGACAGAAGCAGTTACGGCAGCAGGTACGGCGACAGGGGCGACGGGTACAGGGACAGCCATATCCGCTGCTAAATTTTGGTCAACAGCAGGAGGTGACGCTAAGGTGGGGCTAGCAACAGCGCCCAACGCGATCGGAGCGACTGTAGCCACGGCAGCAGGGAGCGCAGCATCGGTGTTTGATGAACTTGCCAGACTGCCTTTGCGTACTGTCAGTTCAATATCCCCACTTTTTAAGGTCAGTTCCGAAATGCCAGTTTTGTCTAATACAGTTAGCAGTTCGCAAAGCTGGTTTAAGTCTAGTTGCACAGCAGATTCAAGGGTAATTGAGAATTGAAAATTGAGAATTGAAAATTGAAAATTCAGAATCAGGCGAAGCTAGGAGCATCAACGCCTTTGAAGGCAAAAGGGATAGTTTTTAAGCTGTGAGCAATGAGTATTGAATTTGGACTTCTTTAACTCATAACTCAGAACTAAAAACTAAAAACTCCCTTTTCCTTCCTCGTTTCTACTCTCGGCCGAGGTACTTGTCTTCACGAGTATCAATCCGAATCCGTTCTCCAATGGAAATAAATAGAGGCACCATAACCTGAGCTCCGGTGGAGACGATCGCTGGTTTGCTGCCACCGGTGGCAGTATCTCCTTTGACTCCCGGATCGGTTTGCAACACTTCCAAGACAACAGAGTTGGGCAGTTCCACTTCCAGGATTTGGTCGTTCCACCGAAGGAGGTTGACTTCCATCCCTTCACTGAGGTACTTGACTCGATCGCCTATTTGCTTAGCATTGAGGCGACTCTCCTCGTAAGTTTCCATATCCATAAAGACGAACTCGTCGCCCTCTTTATAGGTATGCTGCATCACACTCTTTTCCAGGTTAGCTTGAGGCATAGTCTCGCCCGCCCGGAAGGTTTGTTCTACTACGTTTCCGGTTTGGACGTTTTTTAATTTTGTCCGCACGAAAGCCGAGCCTTTTCCTGGCTTGACGTGGAGGAATTCGATAACCCGCCACACGCCGTTATTCCATTCAATTGAAACACCTGGTCGAAAGTCGTTACTAGAGATCATATAAATTTTTGCGGGCAATCCCGTCGCCTTGCGGGCACGGGGGAACTACAGTCAGTCGATTTTAGATTTTAGATTTTAGATTTTAGATTTACTCCACAGATGAATTTGGGAGATTGAACCTTGGTCTAAAATTTTGATCTCTCCACGACAGGAGTCTGGGGATTGTATCCGTTTTTGAGCGGGTCAGGTTAAAGCTGCAGTCTAGCTGACGGCATCAAAAAGCAATTGGCATTTTATTTTACCGTTCAAAGGGAGCAAGTGCTGTACTGAAAGCTAAAAACCTCTCAAGGGAAGGAAGTTCGGCAACGAATTGTGTAGGGCATTTAAGGGATAGAAGGCCGACAGCGCTGTGGGAAGATAATAGAGGCAATAAAAGTTAAAGTTATGTTGCATTGGCCTAATTTCTCGATCGATACGTGCAAGCGCTGGGTCAAAACCGTCGCTTTAGCGCTCTTGCTGTTCACTCTCTCTCTGAGTTTCAGTGCAGTCTCCCATGCCAAACGCCCCAGCAGCAGTATGCCTGCAGGGAATGCGATTACGGATGGGCGGGCGCTGCTGCGCTTCGCTTTACCTATTGACAATCAGACTGTGCGAGAGTTGCAAATCAGTCTCGAAGACATTGGCAACCACATACGGTCTAAACGTTGGGGGCCGATTAGCAGTGATGTCAGCAAGGCTTCCAGGATTCTCAACCTTCGGGAATCTGATCTTTTAGAGAGTATTCCCGACGCCAAAAAGCCGGAAGCTGAAACTCTAGTTGCAGGAGTCAAGGAGAAAATTGCTCAACTGGAAAAGGCTGTTGAGGCTAAAGACAAGGAACAAGTGATTGACTTGAAAGCCACAATCCTAGGTTCGCTAGGCGAAATCGAAGAGTTGATGGTGACAAAGTTTCCCTTTGAAGTGCCTGCCAAGTATGCTAATCTGCCTCAACTCAAAGGGCGCGCTACTGTCGCTGTACAAACTGAAAAAGGGGAAATTACTGTTGTGGTTGACGGCTACAGCGCCCCGGTTACGGCTGGTAATTTTGTAGATTTGGTCGATCGAGGTTTTTATGACGGTTTGCCGTTTATTCGATCGGAAGAATCCTACGTTTTGCAAACAGGAGACCCCGAAGGCAAGGAAGTCGGTTTTATTGACCCAGCTACTGGTAAATACCGGAATGTGCCGCTAGAAGTGCTCGTCAGGGACGAAAAAGAACCTATTTACGGGATTACTCTAGAAGATGCGGGGCGTTATCGCGACGAGCCTGTTTTGCCTTTTTCTGCTTTCGGTACAGTGGCCATGGCCCGTACCGAAACTGACCCTGATAGCGCTTCTTCTCAGTTTTTCTTTTTCTTGTTTGAACCTGAACTCACGCCCGCCGGTCTAAATCTGTTGGACGGCCGCTATGCTGTTTTTGGTTACATGATTGAAGGAAAAGAAGTTTTGGAGCAACTGAAGCAGGGAGACAAGATTGTATCTGCTAAGGTAGTTAAAGGAATCGAAAATTTGGTGCGACCTCAAGTTTAATTAATGACGGCGATTGAAATCGCTTTTACACCAAAGTGACGGTGATTTCAATCGCTTTTACACAAACAAAGCCCGCCTGGGCGGGCTAAAAAAATCAATAGCGACTGCAATTGAAATCGTTTCTAGATGGTGAGGGAGATTGAAATCACTTCTGCACAGATTAATCCCGCATCAGCGGGGTGGAAGAAGAGATAATTTTTATACTTTCCTTATTGAAATTAGGAATTAAATCGAGAATATGGCTATTTTACAATTTTTATTGGTAATAGGTTTGGGTGGATTCACAGGATTGTTGATTATAAAAAATGTGAATGAAAACAAGCAAAAGCAGCGGTTGGATGAGGCTTTTTATGAGTTGTTGGAAACTCAAAACAGTCAAATTTCGTTGATTCAACTGGCGGCTAATGCTAGGGTTGAGGCTGAAGTTGCTCAGCAGTATTTAACTCGGCAAGTGAAGATTTTTTCGGCGATTTTAGAGGTAGATGATGAAGGGGATACTTTTTATAGGTTTCCTAGGTTGCGCTTGCCGCCGAGTTCGGGTAAGGAATGGTGAAGTGAGAAAGTGCGATCGACTAATTCAAAATTATGCAAGTTAAAGATATCGGTGAACAAGGTCTTTTAAGAAGATTACAAAAATTCTGCCCCGCAGAGATAGTTGGTGATGATTGCGCTGTCATGGCTACAACTCCCAACCAATCTCTCGCTATCACTACAGATATGTTGGTGGATGGAGTGCATTTCAGCGATCGCACTACGGGGCCTTATTACGCAGGATGGCGCGCCGCAGCAGCGAATTTGTCGGATCTCGCGGCTATGGGAGCAAAGCCTCTGGCGGTGACTGTAGCCCTCGCTGTGGCGGCGGATACGGCTGTGGAATGGGTTGAAGAGTTTTATCGGGGGATGACGGCTTGCTTGCAAGAATATGATACGCCGATCGTCGGTGGCGATGTTGTGCGATCGCCCGTGGTGACTGTGGCGATTACTGCTTTTGGGGAGGTTGAGTGCGATCGTACCATTAGTCGATCGAATGCGCGATCGGGCTGGGCGATTGTTGCTACTGGGGTTCACGGAGCCTCCCGCGCGGGATTAGAATTGCTGTTAAATCCAGAATTCGGGCAAAATCTTACAGAAGTCGATCGAGCTTCCTTAATTCTCGCTCACCAGCGCCCTAAACCGAGACTGGATGTTTTGCCGATTATTAGGGAAATTTTAGATTCTGCGGGTGAGTTTTCCATCGCCGGAATGGACAGCAGCGACGGTTTAGCTGATGCGATTATTCAAATTTGTCGGGCTAGCGGTGTTGGCGCAAAAGTCGATCGCACAAAAATACCAATTCCCGATATTTTCAGCGAAATCGTATCCACCGAAAAAGCTCTAGATTGGGCATTATACGGCGGGGAAGACTTCGAGTTAGTGCTGTTTTTGCCGATCGCAAATGCTGAGTTATTGGTAGAAAAAATAGGAAATGGAGCCGCGATTGTGGGAATCACTACGGAGAGCACCGATATCTGGTTGACTGATAGCAGCGGTATTTATCCTGATGCTGGATTAAAGCTCGATCAAGGATTTCAACACTTCTGAATTATCTCTTAGTCCGCATAGGCGGACTTGGTTTGTGTAGAGGCGGTTTCAACCCCCTGGTTTCTGCTTTCGGTTGGTCTCTTGGGGTTTTTCTAGGTTGATTTGGTCAAGTTTTTTTAAATCAGCCCAGCTTATTTAAGGTTCCTACGTTATTGAACCGGAAAGCCTCTAGAGTATAGATTGTTAAAGTTTCCTCAAAAAAGCCGATCGCCCGTTACATCTTTTCCGCCACCGAACCCTTGATTCTGTTATTGTAGGCAGTAGCCAGATTATTCTGGGTTTGCGTCCATTTTTCACTACCGGGTTCGCGATTATTTAAAACTATTTGATAACCCGTAATTGCAATTTCAATATTATTCGATCTATTACCACTAGGAAAATCACTAATATGAACACTCAAATTTTCAATAATACCGATAATTGAGCTAATGGTTTCTGAGTTTTCGCCGGCAATTAACTTCTGCGCCACTTGCTGTAAAGTCTCGGCAAAACTGGCATTAAGGAGATGTTGTCGCCCTTCCAGCATGGGGTAAATTACTGCTATATCCCCGTTGCTATCTTGTTCTGCTTGCAATAATTCTAGGAAAAAATTTGCATACTCTTGGAAATTTTCACTGGCAGAGTTATTGCTATCTACGTCATCGTTCATATCGATGAGGGGCGCTAGGTAACGGGCTAGATGTCGGAGGAATTTAGCGCCATTTTCCCCTCCTTGTTCTGCCAAGGTTGATGCTACTAACTCGCAAGTTTCCAGAAATCCGCGATCGAGTAATTCTGAGTTATCCTGTAATATTTGCGGTTCGTCTCCTTTGGGGGCATTCAGCAGGGTGTGAATTAATTGCAGATAGGCTTGGGCGCGGTTTTCTTCCATTGTGGGGAGTTGTGAATAACACCGGGATTTATTTTATCATGCTTGGGGGTGGGTTTTCTGAGTTACTTCACTTGGGAAGTTTAACCGCAGATGTCGGCGGATGTACGCGGATGGACGCAGATGAATTTCGTTTAGTCTGGGACACATGGGTGCGTCGAAACCGGGTTTTTATGAGAATACTTCGTTACTGTGCGAAGAAATGGGAAACAACGCGGTTTATTTGATTTTTAACCGCAGATGTGTCGGCTAACGTCTAGATAATGCTACCTTGGGCATTAATCTATCCAAAATTTGCTCGATCGCAATTACTGTCCAATCAATATCAGCTTCTGTGGTTTCTCGCCCTAGAGTCAATCGAATTCCACCAACTGCGCCGATTTCGTCATATCCCATTGCTAATAATATTGGACTAGGAGTTAGTTTGCCGCTGCTACAAGCAGAACCGGAACTAATGCCAATTCCTGCTAAATTTAGCTGCCGCACCATAGTTTTGCCTGTGATTCGCCCTGTATCTCTCTGTTGATAAGGGCGGGAAGAAGGGGAGACTATGCAAAAACTGACGTGGTGCGGCAACCGACAATATCGATCGCCAGTTGGTACTAAACTGGGTACATGAGCTAATCGGTCAAAAAGTCGATCGCGCAATCCAATTAACCTCGCAGTTTCCACCTCTATTTCCTGCAATGCTAACTCCGCCGCCACCCCAAAACCGACAATTGTCGGCAGCGCTTGTGTCCCGGAACGCAGTTTCAATTCTTGGCCACCACCGCCTAACATTGGCACTAATTCTACTCCCGGACGCACGTAAAGCGCCCCCGCACCTTGCGGCCCGTAAAGTTTGTGACTCGAAAGGGAAAGCAAGTCTACGGGCAGTTTCTGCACGTCAACTTGCAGCTTGCCGGCTACTTGAACTGCATCGGTATGAAACATGATATTGCGATCGCGCGCAATTTGTCCCAATGCCTCGATTGGTTGCAGCGTGCCAACTTCGCTTTGTCCGTAAATGATTGAAATTAACACTGTATTCGATCGCAGCGACTCTTGCAAATCCAAAGGGTGAATTCGCCCAAATTTATCCACGGGTAGGCGCGTCACTTCCCATCCCAACTGTTCGAGTTGTCGCGCCGGTTCTGCTACTGCGGAATGCTCTACGCTGGAGATAATAATATGCTGCGGCTTTGTATAAAGACGGGCAATTCCCATTATTGCCAAATTGTCCGCTTCAGTGCCGCCACTGGTAAAAATCATCGATTCCGGTAGCGCGTTAATTAAGCTAGCAACCTGCATTCTTGCTAATTCTAAAGCTGTCGCCGCCCTTTGTCCCCACTCGTGCAAACTGGAAGGATTCCCCCACTGCTGAGTCAGGGCTTTGTGCATGGCTTGAATCGCTTCTGGGCGTGCGGGTGTTGTGGCGCTATAGTCGAGGTAAATTTGCATGATTTTAAATAACTAATGACTAATGACTAATGACTAATGACTGATGACTGATGACTAACTTCCTGGTTTGCAGACGTTGTAATCTTCGTGCGACAAAACTTTTTGGGGAAGTAAGAAAGTGCCGCAATCTTCACAAAGCATTCTGTAGTTGCGAGTTACAGGAATACTGATTATCAAACGGTTGTGACGCAGGCGTTTGCCGCCGAAATCTCTGTAATTCTTATTTTCGCCCAAAGCTGCTATAATTGCGCGGGCTTTAGTAACTACTTGGTCGGGCAGACCTCTGAGATCGATGATATCTCTAGCAAATGATGCTTCCCTCTCCTGTTTTTTGGTTTGTTTTTGTGTCAGCACTTCAACGTAATGCTGCTGCGCCACCAACTCTTGCGTGCAGCGATGGCACGCTTTACCATATCCTTTGTGACCGCACGGAAAAATTCTTTTTCTTTTAGCCATAAAGCAGCGGTATAGGGTTTGACCCACGCCCCTGAATGCTGCTACCCTACCAGTGATGCTTCCGGCATCGAGGCAGTTCTACAAGACGCAAAATCTATTCCCTTGCATAAATTTAATAGGTTGTAACTTTACTTGATCCAATAGATTTGAACTTTGGGAAGGCTAATAACCTCTATATTTTTTAAAATTTTGTGACTGTATTGTATTATCATTTACTCGGTTTCTGTTGTGCTGGGCTGATGGCGCTCAATCTGGTGGGCTGCGGACAAACAAAGCAAGACGTGCAGAATTTACCTCTGAGTCTGCCTCCACTGCCTCAAGACCCCTTGTTGCAAGTATACTTCAATCAGTCGATCGCTTCGAGTTATACAGAGCCTTACCGCCAGCAAACTAGACCTGGAGATGATTTAGAAAACTTGATCGCTGTTGCGATCGCTAATGCTGGATCGACGGTAGATGTAGCGGTTCAGGAGTTTCGCTTGCCCGGTATTGCGAGGGTTTTGGCCGATCGGCAGCGATCGGGAATTAAAGTGAGATTAATTGTAGAACATATGTATAGTCGCCCTTGGAGCGATTTTACAGCGCAGGAGTTAGCGAAATTACCGGAAAGAGAGCGCGATCGTTATAGCGAATTTGTGCAACTTGCCGATACCAATAAAGACGGTAAATTAACGGTCGATGAAATCAAGCAAAATGATGCTTTGGTAATTGTCAAGGATGCGGGGATTCCTATAATTGATGATACTGCTGACGGCAGTAAAGGCAGCGGTTTGATGCACCACAAATTTGTGGTAATTGACGGCAAAACCGTAATAGTCACTTCTGCTAATTTTACCACAAGCGATATACACGGCGATTTCAAGACAGCAGCAAGTCGTGGCAATGCGAACAATTTACTGAAAATTGAAAATGCTCAAGTAGCGCAACTATTTACTCACGAATTTAACATCATGTGGGGCGACGGGCTCGGAGGCAAACCGGACAGCAAGTTTGGTATCAAAAAGCCCTTTCGTCAAGTGCAAAAAGTAAGAGTAGGGAATTCGACAGTTGCGGTGCAATTTTCGCCGACTTCCCAGACTTTGCCTTGGGAAAAAAGCGTTAACAGTTTGATAAATCGAACTTTGGGTAGTGCGAAAAAGTCGGTTGATTTGGCATTGTTTGTATTTTCGGCTCAGCGGTTGTCAAATACTTTGGAAATTGAAGCTAGCCGGGGAGTTGCGGTGCGAGCTTTAATTGACTCTAATTTTATTTATCGCTCTTATAGTGAAGGGTTGGATATGATGGGGGCGACTTTGATGCAAGATTGCGGGTTAGAAACTGACAATCGCCCTTGGAGAAAGCCGCTGACTACCGTGGGAGTGCCGCTGTTACCAATAGGCGATCGCCTGCACCACAAATTCGGCGTTGTAGACGGCAAAACGGTGCTTACAGGTTCTCACAACTGGAGTGAAGCTGCAAATCACGGGAATGACGAGACGCTGCTGGCGATCGAGAGTCCCACAGTTGCAGCCCATTTTGAGCGGGAGTTCGATCGGCTTTACAAAGGTGCAACCTTGGGAATTCCCGCCCGAATCAAACAGAGAATTGACGCTAAGAAAAAAGAGTGTGATTCACTACAAGCCGCATCAAAATCGGCGAGTGCTAAACCTCAAATTGCTGCGGGTAAAAAGTTAGTTAATTTAAATGCAGCGAGTCAGGAAGAATTAGAAACTTTGCCTGGAGTTGGCCCGAAGTTAGCCGACAGAATTATTGCAGCGCGTCAACAGCAACCTTTTACCTCTTTGGACGACGTGGCGCGGGTTCAGGGCATTGGGGACAAGCTTTTAGAGAGGTGGCGCGATCGAGTAACCTTTTAAGCTAAGTTCGCAGCATCGGACTTCAGTCCTTTCTTATCAAACTCTATATTAGAAAGTGTAAAATTAATTAAGAGAACTCAAATCGGAGCGCAGATAAATATGTCTCAGTCTGTTTTACCAGTTTCGGAAAACGATCGAGTTGATGCTTCGCCAACTTTAACTTTTGAACAATATCTTGTCTATGAGGGAGAACCTGACGTTCTCTACGAACTTCACAGGGGAAAATTAATACCGATAGCCGCAGCAACGGCTTTACACGCAAGCATCTGCAAATTCTTAGTTTATATATTGCAGCGTTACTTAGCTGAACACAATCTCGATTTGGTGGCAAAAACTAATGTGGGAGTGAGAACGGAAGAGAATTCCTCGCGCATTCCTGATGTGATTGTTTGCACTCAAAGTCTTTGGGAACAACTGCTTGCCAGACCCGGTGCTGGTGTTTTCGATTTGGATGAAACGCCAGTGTTAATTGTTGAAGTTGTCAGCCAAAACGAGCGTCAAGATTACGTGACAAAAAGAGCCGAATACGAAAATGCTGGAGTGCCGGAATATTGGATGGCAGACCCGAAACCTAACCGGACTAGGGTCAGGGTTGTAACTTTACCAGAAAATGAGACTGCTTACGAACAAACGAATTTTGTGCCAGGGCAAAACATCGTGTCTTTGCAGTTTCCCGATTTAGTTTTATCAGTGGATCAAATTCTATCTCCCCCACTTGTCGAAGATTTAATCAGACAAGAACAATCTCGATTGCAGCAAGCTGACAGACTGGCGGCGCGCTTGCGGGAGATGGGAATAGACCCGGATGCTATTTAGCAGTAAAGTGCATTGCGCCGAAAGCGCAGCGCACTTCTGCGTGGGAATTAGTTAACAAAATTGAGTTTTTGTGGAACAGGCATCTTGCCTGTTCAACGAGAAATCAAGTAATGGGGTGAAAGTAAAATGCTGCGGCTAACACGATATATGTCGCTAAAAGCAGCACTCCTTCGAGCCAATTAGAGCGCCCGTCGAGACTAATTAGATTAGCAATTGTCACGGCAATAGCAACTGCAACTACTTCAAACGGATTGAAGTTTAAATCCATGGGCTGGTGAATCACTAATCCGATAATTACCAACACTGGTGCTACCAGCAAAGCAACTAGCAAACTAGAACCCATCGCGACAGAAACTGACAAATCCATATTGTTTTTCATCGCCACTCCCACCGCAGTTACATATTCCGCCGCGCCGCCAACAATTGGCAATAGAATTACCCCTGTAAACAGCGGCGTTAATCCCAATCCTTTGGTAGTTTCTTCCACAACACCAACGAAAATTTCTGATTCAAAAGCAACGGCAACAGTTGAGGCAACTAGCACTCCTATCCACAGCCACAAATTCGGTTTGTGTGTACTAGATTCCTCTTTGGTATTTTGAGGATTTTCGGACTCTAGTTCTAGTAAGCCGACTTCGTAAAGATAGCTGTGAGTTTTTAAGGAAAATAGCAGAGTTAGAGCGTAAACTGCAATTAGGACGATCGCAGTTATTAAGGAAAGATTCTGAATCGCTGCGGGTTCGACTCCATTGGACGTATAAATTACCATTGTCGGCAGTAGAATTGCAATCACTGCTAGAGTCATTGTGGAACCGTTCACCCGCGCGATAATCGGTTTAAATTCTTGTTCTTTGTAGCGGATTCCTCCTAGCAGCATGGAAAATCCCATGACTAAGAGCAAGTTGCTGATAATTGTACCGGTTATGCTGGCTTTCACAATGTCAATTAAGCCGGCTTTCAGGGCAACTATGGCAATAATTAATTCCGTAGCATTGCCGAAGACTGCATTTAATAAGCCGCCTATGGAGGGGCCTGTAACGATCGCCACTTCTTCTGTTGCTGTGCTCAACCAAATCGCCAGAGGTATAATGCCTAAAGCGGATGTGATGAAAACTGCGAGGGAACCCCAGTGCAAATACTCAGCGGCGATGGAAAGGGGGATGAAAATTAACAGCGCTATGGAAAGAATCTTTTTGATTGACATAGGAACTCGGATGGTGTAAAGAAGGGTGAGGTCGAGTTGTCGGGGCGATCGCAAAGTTGATTTTACACTATTCAACTATTCTCTGACAATTCTGGTGGCGAGTGCGATCGATAATTGGGAATTTTTAACCGCAAATGCACGCAGATCGAGGCAGATTAAATATAATAGAATTATATCGACATCGGTGAAAAGATATGTCTCAATCTGTAGTGCCAGTTGTTGAATCAAAGCAAATTGATACTTCACCCACCTTGACCTTTGAAGAATACCGATTTTATCAAACGGATTCCGATCTACAATATGAACTGTACAAAGGCAAATTAATTCCGATGCCAACCGCAACAGTTTTATATATAAAAATTTGCGAATATTTAGTTTACCAATTGCAGCGTTACCTAGCGGAACACAATCTTGACTTAGTAGCAAAAACAGGCCTGGCAGTAAGAACAGAAGAAGATACCTCTCGGATTCCTGATGTAGTTGTTTGTACTCAAAGTCTTTTGGAACAAGCTGCTGCTAGAGCTGGTTCTGGTATCCTCGATTTTGAAGAAAAGCCGCTGTTAGTGATAGAGGTAGTGAGTCAAAATCGGCGCGCCGATTATGTGATTAAACGAGCTGAGTACGAACTAGCTAACGTGCCAGAATATGTAATTGTTGACCCTACACCTAACAAGGAACTGGTGCGAGTTTTAGCATTTCCTGAAGGTGAAGACATCTATACCCAGACTGATTTTGTGCCGGGGCAACAAATGGTGTCTGTAGTATTTCCTAATCTGACATTATCAGTGAATGAAATACTGTCTCCGCCATTAGTTGAAGGGTTGATTAAAACAGAACAATCTCGGTTCCAGGAACTTGAGCAGCAAGCTGCGGTGGAGCGCCAACGGGCTGATGAGCAGCGCCAACGGGCTGAAAGATTGGCGGCGAGGTTGCGAGAATTAGGAGTAGATCCCGATCATATTTAGGAGCTTTCTGTCAGATCCCCGAATTCTTAAAAAAGTCGTGGATCTGGGTATTCTGTTGTTTGAGGTGGGCTTGATACTGTGCAACTATTCAACCCAACGCACCCGCACAAAATGAGCTTCGCGTCCCCAAAAGTCGTGACTTACAGAAATATCAACAACACTCAAATTAAACGGAATAGCCGTTGTGACGTACCGCTGAGCCAGAGCTCCCACATCAGGAGCTAACTGAGCCGCCGCAGCAGCAGCGGCACCCAAACCGAAAAGTTGCAGAATGGGCCCTCGCGGTAAGGCTAAATTGATGCCAACAGCAAGTCCAGCCGTCAGCAACATTGCCACCGACAAATTCGTGCCACAGCGAGGATGTACAGCTAAATCCCACTCTCCGCTGCCAATCCGCTGCAAAGCTTCGCGCACTGCCTGACGCAACTGTGCAATGTTAACGCGACCGTAAAGATAAAACCCTTGGTCTGTGGACATCCCGCCCAATAACTCATTATCGGTTCTTGCTGTCGTCGCAGCAAACGATTGACTTAGTACCCAAACCGTAGCGTGTTCCAAAGCATGAACTTGGCGCAAAGTCAAGACTTCCTTCAAGCCGGGCACAAAATTGAGTTGTCGCAACAAATCAGCATCTTGAGTCCGCTGCGGGGCAAAGTCGAAGGGAAATTGGCCGGTGTTCCCGGAAGCAGAAGCAGTAGTTGTCATATCAAAACGCCTCCATTAACTCCATTAAGTGGATATTTAAGATTAGCAATTGGGTTGAGAAAAAGCCGATCATAAATTCTCAATAGTTTTGACTTTAAAACCTAGCAAGGGCAGGTTTTGTGCAAAAATTATTAGCCATCTACCTGCCCTTAGTAACAGATCGCACTTATTCCCAGTTTATCGTTCTAGCCGCTGGCCCTCACGGAATACTCCCGGAAGTCGCCGGCCTCTGGTATCGATAATTGTGCCCTTGCCGTGAGGCAATCCCTTGCGTAACTCTCCCTCATAGCGGATACCGTTGGAAAACGAACAGTTACCCCTGCCATCAAGTTCTTGAGTATAGAACTGTCCCGAACACCGACTGCCGTCAGCGCGGGTGAACGCTCCCGTACCTAAAGGCTTGCCCCCTAAAAATTGACCCACAAAGCGATCGCCATTGGCAAAAATGAATTGCCCTTGTCCAGTGGGTACTCCTACTTTTTGATCGAGAGAAAACGACCCCACATAGCGATCGCCATTAGTAAAAATAGCTGTCCCGGAACTAACTTTGCCATCTCGGAATATACCCTCGACGCGGGCGTCGTCCTTAAATATAAATTGTCCTCGACCATTTGGTTTGCCCAGACGGAACTGCCCCTCATAGCGATCGCCGTTGGAATATATGTATACCCCAGTGCCACTGGGCAAACCGTTGACGAACTGTCCGATGTAGCTATCACCGCTGTCATAATCGCACCTAACTCTACCTGTAGCGATAGCTGGCACGCAGCGACCGGTTCTAGCTTCTGTTCCTTGCGCCATTGAGGGCAAGGGATAAGTCGCGTAACTACCAATTCCCAACACTGATGCAACTAATAAAGCGATTCCACTGGTCCAAGAACGGGAAATCATCAATCAACTTTCTCCTATGCGCTGTTAGATATTATCTTCTTCTGTCCTTTGTCTTTTGTCCCATTTGTTGTCAAAAGTTGGCTGAAAACCTCAATTTATCCTTTACGAAACTCCGGGCTTGCCGTTGCGAAATACCCCCGGAAAGCGCCTACCCCTAGCATCGATCATCGTCCCGACACCGTGAGGTACTCCCTTTCGCAATTCTCCTTCATAGCGCGTACCGTTGGGGAAAGTGCAGGAGACACTAGCGTCAAGTTCTTGATTAAAAAATCTGCCGGAACAGCGAGTGCCATCTACCCGCACCAATACCCCAGGGCCAAAGGGTGAGCCTGCAAAGAATTGTCCTTCATAGCGATCGCCATTGGTATAAAAAAATTGACCCCGCCCAGCAGGTTGGCTGCTAATGGCATCAGTCTGAACGTTCCTGACGACTGCGAACTCTCCGACGTAGCGCTCGCCGTTGGCAAAAACGACCGTCCCGGATCTCATCGTGCCGTCTTGGAACACGCCTATGTAGCGGGCATCATCTTTAAAAATGAATGTCCCTCTGCCATTTGGCACTCCATTCCGAAAATTTCCTTCGTAGCGATCGCCATTAGCGTACACGTAGACTCCACTGCCATCGGGTAGGCCGTTGACGAAATTTCCCTCGTAGTTATCGCCTCCCTCGTAATTGCATTTCACTCTTCCCGTAGGAGGGTTTCCTTGGCAGAAGGGAGAGCGTTGTCCTTCTTCTGGTTTTGGCTGTGGTGTTGGTTGAGCCATTGATGGCTGGGGATTCAAGAGATTAGTAGCGCTGCCGATAGAACAAGCAACTAATATCACCATCCCTACTTTTTGAATTGAACCGAGCATGATCAATCTCCTTTAACTTCAATTACTAATAGGGATTTTCTAGAAGCTAATACTCGCTGAAAAGTCCTCTATTTTTTAATCCCTGTACTAATTTTACCTTCAGGTTTGAGATCTGCCCTAAATGCAAAAAGGCAAAAACTCTAATTTTTGCCTTTAGCATTTTTCCTGCTTTACTGTCAATTTTCAGCGTCGCGCTGAGCTATTCGGATTTGGGAGACGGCTAATAACTGCATTGGCTGGTTGTGTTTGGCGACTGGCGGGTTTTTCGCCAACACCTTTGGCTACCTCAACGCCGTTTTCCTCCAGAATCACGATCGGATCGGCTCCTTGCTTGAGATCGACCCGCTTCACCAACACTTGCCCATTAGACAGCCGCTGCCCGACTTTGACATATCGGCTGGTTGGTTCATTCGGTACTTTGACAATCACTTGCGTCTCGTTCCCGACTTTTACCACCCCGCTGACTTCAGTGCCCGTAGCGAGGTCAGTAGAAGGCGGTGGCGGAACTACTGGGATCACGGGAGGAGGCGGGGGATTTGGGTCTACCCACTGAGGCGGGCGCTGGTCTACTGGCAGTTCCGGCAGATCCGGCACTCCTATGGGTCTCGCTGCTATTGGTTGGGGCGGGCGCGGGGGTCCGGGACGGCGAGTCTGGGGATTCCGCGCATCTTGGGGTCTAGCTGCAATGGCATTGCGATCTCTCCACCGGGGGGGACGCTTGTCTACTGGCAGTTCCGGCAGATCCGGGACTCCTATGGGTCTCGCTGCTATTGGTTCGAGTCCAGGCGGAGATGTACGAGTACGACCTAACTGAGGAGCATTTAGCCCCGGAACTAGGGGCGGCAAGCCAATTTGTCCCCCGGTGCCTCCGGGTAAGGAACCATTTCTGCCACCGCCACCTAACCGAGGAGCAGTTAGCCCTGGAACTAGCGGCGGCGAGCCAATTTGCACCCCATCACCTCCGGGAAGTAAAGAGCCTCCCGGACCTCGTATTTGCTGAGTGCCTCCTTGACCGTCCCTGGGTGCCCTGGGGATAGCAACCGTCTGACCAGGCCTGTTAATTGGGGGGGGAGCCAATAACTCGGGAAGATCGGGTAGCACGGCAACTTGTCGCTGTGGCAGTTTGGGGATTTCTGAGGTAATCCCACCCGCTCCGTTGGCTCCTGCAGGGATTTGTAATACGATCGGCGGCAGCGGCCCAAAGGGGTCTAACTGAGAAGGATTAGCTGTCACAGGGCCTTGGGGCACCGGCTGAAGCGGAAGCGTTGGATTCCTATCCTTGTTGTCGCCGATATTTGTTTGAGCCTGTCTTGCTCGTTCGTCTGGGTTGGTCGATCGAATTAACCCTGGAGGCTGGGCGGCTACTATTGGAGACTGGAAAGTCTGAGCTGCTGGGGTGGGGCTGGCAGAGGTGGCCGGAGATGGAGAGGCTGGACTGGGGGTGGGGCTGGGGCTGGCTGTGTTGCTGGCCTCGTCGCCACCGCATCCTCCGATCGAGAAAGCTAGTAGTCCTATAGTCGCAAAATATAAAAGTTTGTGCATTGCCGATCGCCCCCAAATGCTTAATTTCAAGATATCCAACAAGGCTCTGCAATTACAGCCTGTTGCCGTTTATAAGTTTATCAAAAATTTGGATTTTCAACCCCGTCCTTTTAGGACGGCTTTAATTGTAACGTATTAATAATAACTTGCCGAACATTTTATGCTAGGACCTATAGTATAAGATGGGAGGTAAAGTCATGTTAGTTTTTGAGTTTAAGGCATACGGAAAATCGAATCAGTTCAAAGCGGTAGACGAAGCAATTCGTACCGCTAAGTTTGTCCGCAATAGCTGTTTGCGTTATTGGATGGACAACAAGAAGGTTGGCAAAAACGACTTAAATAAATACTGCGCCGTACTAGCTCGCGATTTTCCCTTTGCCGACGAACTCAACTCAATGGCAAGACAAGCTAGTGCAGAACGGGCATGGTCTTCTATCTCCCGATTTTACGATAACTGCAAGAAAAATATTCCTGGTAAAAAAGGGTATCCACAATTTCAAAGAGATGGCCGTTCGGTGGAATACAAAACCACTGGATGGAAACTTGCTGACGATCGGAAATCAATCAACTTTACCGATAAAAAAGGAATTGGACGATTAAAACTAAAAGGCACACGCGATCTACATTTTTACCAAATTAGCCAAATAAAAAGGGTGAGATTGGTCAAACGTGCTGATGGCGTGTACGTTCAATTCTGTGTGGATGTGGATAGGAAAGAAAACACAGAACCATCTGGTACTACGATCGGATTAGACGTGGGATTGAAGGAATATTACACCGATTCAAACGGAACTACGGTTGAAAATCCGAGGTTTTTAAGAAAAGGTGAGAAAGTCCTCAAACGCTATGGGCGTCGCGTATCCAGGAAAGTTAAAGGTTCAATAAACAGGGGCAAAGCTCGGCAGATTCTAGGTAAGCGCCATCTCAAAATAAGTAGACAACGTAAAGACCATGCTGTGAAATTAGCAAGGTGCGTAATCTCATCAAACGATGTAGTCGTCTACGAAGATTTGAGAATCAAAAACATGGTGAAGAATCATTGTCTGGCTAAGTCCATTAATGACGCATCTTGGTATCAATTTCGTGTTTGGCTTGAATACTTTGGGAAAGTGTTTGAGAAAATCACGGTTGCGGTGAATCCCCAATACACCAGTCAAGAATGCTCTAGCTGCGGTAAAATCGTGAAAAAAACGCTATCTACAAGAACTCATGTTTGTCAATGTGGTTGTGTCTTGGATCGGGACGAAAACGCAGCTAGAAATATCCTTAGTCGAGGATTAGGTACGGTAGGGCATACCGGAACCTTTGGTCTTGAACCAAGCAACTCTTTGGGAGAATTAGTCTCTACTGTTGCTGGAGAAATCCTGCCTCAGCAAACTGGCTCGTAGATCAAAGAATCCCCACGCCTTCAGGCTGGGGAGTGTCAAGTGATCGCTTGAAAATTGCCAAGTTTTTCTCATGATCTGATCTGAGGATCGGGCGAGCGGTTTTTGGGAGCGGGTTAGGATATCAGTGGCGGTCGTTGTTCGACATCATTGAATCAATTAAGGTATTTAGATCATGGCAAAAGTGATTCTCAAGCGGATTTGGCGATCGGGCTTTGTTTTTGCGACCGTTTTGGTGGGTGTGGGATCAGTGGGGGGTGCCGAGGTACATTCTCGTTCACATCAGCCCGAAACCCAGGTGATGACATTGGTGTCCGATGTGAGTTCCCAGCAGCACGCGCGGCGCAGCTATCCCGAAGGGAATCGCACTATAACGGGATCGGGATTCACAACTGGCCAATTGTACTCTCAGTTTTGGAACCCATCCAATCCTGCTGCTAAACCCCCAGCAAATCAACCGGCTAAGCCACGGGGGAATCCACAGGTATTTCAAGCTAAAATCAAGCGTCGCGCTGGCGGGACGCCGGTGATTGATGTGGTATTTAACGGCAACAAGACTTTTGAGATGATTCTCGATACCGGGGCGAGTGGCACTTTGATTTCTCAGCGAATGGCTACTGCACTGGGAGTGAGGCCGGTGCGTACCATAAGAGCGGGGATCGCTGACGGTAGCGTTGTCGAGTTCCCGATCGGTCTAGTGCGATCGATTCGGGTTGGGGGTGCTGTGATCCAAAATGTCGAAGTGGCGATCGCCAAACAAATGCCAATAGGTCTGCTCGGTCACGATTTCTTTGGCAATTACGATGTCAAAATTAAAAAAGATGTTGTAGAATTTTATGTCCGCTGAAAGTGAGCGGAGTCGGCAAGCGATTTTTGCTCAACTCGTGTCCTATAAAGTTATTCGCCGCCCGCTCCAGGCTTTTAAATTTATTGGTTGAGGCGGTAGCAAAATGCAACCAAGTGTGGTATTGTTCTTAGTGTTTCAAGAGCCACCTACGGTTAAACTATCCGTGAAATCCGGCCACAAAAGCACGGCTGGTGTTGGTGAGATCGGTAACAGTCTCCGACAACGATTCACAGTACAAGCCAAGGCAATCAATTAAACAATTCGCCAAGCCGATCGAAATAAGTTCCCAAAATGCGGTGGTTGAGGGAATTTTAGTTGGCATTGTTCAGCCGGAGCCTAGAAAATATGTAAACTGATTAGCGGCAGATGTTCCGCCAAATCGGCAATCATGACGATCGAGAAATTAATTATTGTAAATAAGGTATTCACATGGCACAAGCGTCTGTATCTCCTGTAGTGCTGATTATTCTAGACGGCTGGGGTTATCGTGAAGAAAAAGACGGAAATGCGATCGCCGCTGCAAAAACACCCGTGATGGACAGTCTCTGGGCCGCTTATCCCAGAACTCTGATTAAAACATCGGGTCGGGCGGTAGGTCTTCCTGACGGGCAAATGGGTAACTCAGAAGTGGGTCACTTGAATCTGGGCGCAGGCCGCGTGGTTCCTCAAGAGTTGGTGCGGATCTCGGATGCAGTGGAAGATGGTTCTTTGCTCAACAACCGCGCGCTGGTTGGGCTTTGCGAGAAAGTCCGCGCCACGGGCGGCAAGTTGCACCTAACTGGTCTTTGTTCGGAAGGTGGGGTTCATTCCCATCTCAGTCATATTAAGGGTTTGCTGCAATTAGCAAAGGCACAGGGAATTTCTGATGTTTGCATTCACGCGATTACAGACGGCCGTGATACTACTCCGAAAGAAGGTGTCGAAGCTTTAGGCAAAATTGAAAGTTATATCGCAGAGGTAGGGGTCGGTCGGATTGCGACCATCAGCGGCCGCTACTACGCGATGGACAGGGACAAGCGCTGGGATCGGGTGCACCGCGCTTACGAGGTGATGACGACTGAGGGTGCTCCTGACGGTCGATCGGCTGTTGATGTGTTGCAGGCCTCCTATGCGGTCGGAGTGACCGACGAGTTTGCAGTTCCGACTCGGATTTCGCGCGGGGCCGTGGCATCGGGGGATGGGGTAATTTTCTTCAATTTTCGCCCGGACAGGGCTAGAGAATTGACTCAGGCTTTTGTATCTCCCGATTTTAAGGGGTTTGAACGGCAGTTAATTGAGCCGCTGGCGTTTGCGACTTTTACTCAGTACGACCCGAAACTTTCGGTCATGGTGGCTTTTGAACCGCAGAATTTGAACAATATTCTGGGCGAGGTAATTTCTAAGCACGGTTTGCAGCAGTTGCGGACGGCGGAAACTGAAAAGTACGCTCATGTGACTTATTTTTTTAATGGGGGTCTGGAAGAGCCTTTTATCGGGGAACACCGGGAGTTGGTGCAGAGCCCGATGGTGGGGACTTACGATGAGGCGCCCCAGATGTCGGCGGACATGGTGACGGATGGGGTGGTGACGGCTTTGGAAAAGGGGATTTATTCGTTTATGGTGATTAACTACGCTAACCCGGATATGGTTGGTCATACGGGGATGATGGATGCGACGATAATTGCGATCGAAACTGTGGATAAATGTTTGGGGCGGCTGTTGAGCGCCATTAGTAAAGCTGGAGGTACGGCAATTATTATTGCTGACCACGGAAATGCTGAGCAGATGTTTGACGAGGACGGGAATCCCTGGACGGCTCACACTACTAACCCGGTTCCGTTTATTCTGGTAGAAGGCGAAGGGCGGAAGATTCCGGGTCACGGAACGGATGTTCCTCTGAGGGCGGATGGTTGTTTGGCGGATATTGCGCCGACGATTCTGGAGCTGTTGAGGTTGCCTCAGCCCCCGGAGATGACGGGACGTTCTATGATTCGATCGGCTGAGTTTGAAGTTCGCGCCAATCGCACTCCGGTGCGAGTCCGATTGTAGTAGGGACGCAGCAGTAGGGACAAAGGCTTTGGGCCTTCTTCGTGTCAATTTAACGTCAAACCCAGTCACAGAATGGTGTTTGACTATTAAGCCTAGATCCCCCCTAGCCCCCCTTCAGAAGGGGGGAACCGGACATGGATCAAAGTCCCCCTTTTTAAGGGGGATTTAGGGGGATCTGGACTCAGGTAAAAACGAGATTTATCAAGGCTTTCAGGCGATTGTTGACACCTATGGACACAGCACCGTGTCCCTGGATAAATTGCGGGCGATCGACCGAATTTGATATAATAATAAATTACCGATTACTAATTACCAATTACTCCCGATTATGAATATTGTTTCTGTGTTACAAGTTATCTGGTCTTTGTCTGCTTTAGGACTTGTGATTTTTGTGTTGCTGCACAGTCCTAAAGGCGATGGTATTGGAGGGATTGGCGGACAAGCTCAATTGTTTACCAGCGCCAAGAGTGCAGAAACGAGTCTGAACCGGATTACTTGGGGCTTGTCTATTGTTTTTATGGGTTTGACTGTGATTTTGAGTGCTGGTTGGTTGGCGCCTAAGTTATAAGATTGGGATTTTTAACCGCAGATAGCTCACGGGCGAGACGCCCGTGCCACATAAATAAATATTGTGGGGAGTAGGGGTTGGGCTTCTAGCCCACCCTAAAGATGAAATTTAAGTGCAGTCAGAAAAATGCAGTTGTGGAAAGTGACAGTAAAACCTCGATTGCTGTGTCGTTTGGGATTTGCTGTATGCTGTTTTAGCCTGATAATTTTTACTCAGGTTAATACTCCGGCCGCGAGTCTTTCTTCTCTCCCGAATAGTTTTCCGAATCCACAGGTTCATCCTTTGCCACCAACGCTGGCTAATTGGCAAGATTCCACCGATAGCGGTGATTATTTTGACCAGGTTAAGCCACCGAATTTCGGTCATTTGCTGTGGTCGAAGTTTCCGATTCAGGTTTATGTTGAGCGTCCAGTTGATGCTAATAAGTCTGAAGAATGGGTGGCGGCTGTGTTGGATGTTGTCCGGGAATGGGGGGTTTATTTGCCTTTGGAAGTGGTGGATAGTTCGGAGGTGGCTGATATTAGGATTTTACGTCGGGCTCCGCCTTTGCGTCAAGGGGTTTTGCGATCGCGTTCTGGAGAGGCTACCTATGAATTGTACGCCCGTCGCGAGGAGGATAAAACAGTTTTATCACATCGGTTTTCGGTTTATTTGAATCCGACTCAAGTGGGTAAGTATATTCCGGCGACGGCGCGGCACGAGTTGGGTCACGCTTTGGGAATTTGGGGCCACAGTTTGATGGAAACTGATGTGCTTTATTTTTCTCAGGTGAGAAATCCTTCGCCTATTTCAGCGAGGGATGTTAATACTTTGAAGCGGGTTTATGAACAGCAGACTCGATTAGGGTGGGAATTGTAGTTACGAGCGAATGGAGTTGGCTTCTACACAAACCAAGTCCGCCTTCGCGGACTATAAGAATACGATACTTAATAGGAAAGAGAAGAAAGATGAAAGATGAAGCTTTTGGGATTGTGCCAGTTTTTGCGACTGAAACTGATAGTTTATTTTTGTTAATTCAACATCAAGCCGGACATTGGGCGTTTCCAAAAGGTCACGCGAATCCGGGGGAATCGGCGCTAGAAACGGCGAAGCGGGAGTTTGAGGAGGAAACTGGCATCCGCGATTGTGAAGTGCTTGAGGAGCCTAGTTTTGTGGAACGTTATTCCTTTGTTAAGGAAGGGAAGCCTAGTTCTGTGGAACATTATTCCTCTGCAAAGGAAGGAGAATCAATTGAAAAGACTGTTACTTACTTTTTGGCTTTTGTAAATTCAATGGAGGTTAAGTTGCAAGTAGAGGAAGTTCAAAATTCGGTCTGGACTTCCTTTGAGGATGCAGTCAAGCTGATTACTTTTGATGGGAATCGGCAAGTTTTAAGGGAAGTCAAAGCATTTTTGGACGCGAGGGATGAGTGTTAATCAGTCTTGGACACACACACTTGTTTATGTAGGATGTGCATTGTTCACTTTAGGCTATAAGTAGCCTGTCAAAGCACTTTTTGCGTCCGCGACTGTTAATATCTAGTCCGGTTATACGATCGCAATTAAGTTTGTAGTAAGGACTTTAGTGCTTAGTGACTGCAAGCTTTAACAGAGAGCTCGATTCCTTACTACAAACAAATTATTTGGTTAGATACCCAACTTCTTCAATAAGTCGGGGCTCTAGGTATTCTGTGTGATTATTTGTTGATTTTCTGAGCTTCGGCGTGGTGTTGCAAGCGAGAAAAAACGTTGTAGGCGTCGGGGCCGGGAGTATCCTGTTCGCCAGAGCCGTCCATGGGGCCGTCAATGGCTTTCCAAGCAGGAATTCCGCCTTTTAGTTCGGCTACTTTTTGAAAGCCTGCAGCGCGGAGAAGATTGGCTGCTTCGGCAGTTTGTTGGTCGTTTTCGCCGTAGATGTAGATGTCGCGGACGGGTTCTAGGCTGGCTTTTGCTCGCTCTACTAAGTCTTCCATTGGCATCATTGCGGCGCCAGTAATGTGGCTTTTTGCGAAGCTTTCAAAATTACGAGCGTCGATGATTGTGAGTCCGGGTTCGCCCCAATCTAAACGGGCTTTGAGGTCGTGGCTAGATGCTTGAGCTTTTAAACCAGGAGGGGTGGGAGTCAAATCGGGAAGTTTTTCTTTGATGTCGGAAATTTGGTCGGGAATATTTTTCATGGGTAAAATGTTGTTCAATGTTTTGATTGCCATTGCAATGTAACAAGATGTTTAGGTTGAATTCGTCTTTCTAAAGGCTGAATCTGGCATTGAACTAAAGTCGCAGTTAAGCTGGGTTGCAGGTGGTTGATTAAGGTTGGGATCGCTAGATTTGTTGAGTTTGCTAGAGGAAAGCGGGCTGTGCTTCAGATTGTTTCATCGCATTTGCTGTGGAGAATTTGAAGTGCGATCGCTCGTTAGATCAAGTATTCTATCAAACGATTTCCTTTTAGTCAATCACAATTATTTTAAAATAAAATTTGCCTAAGTTGTGTACAGCATCGGGCGGGATTTTGCTGAAAAGTTGAGATGTTTGTCAGCAAGATTTATGATAAAATTTGATACTAAGAACAAGTATTTAAAGGTATGAATATGTCTGAGAAAGATGAAAGTGCGGTGCCTAAGACTTTGACAGCCGAAGATCAAGCGGTGTGGGATGCGAAGGCAAAAGTTCGGGTACTGCTGAATTTGTGGGATTTGGGCGGCGGCAAAATGATGGTGAAAAAAGGGGATTTGACTAAGCGGATTGTGCGGACTAATGAGACGAGTCAAAGATATCTGGGAGTGCTCAGCGAGTTGCAGGCGACTGGGGCGATCGAGTATTCGCTGGTAAATCGGGTGACGCTGGTGGAATTGAGCGCTAAGGGGAAAGAAGTTTTAGCGCAGGGGCTCAAAAGTCGGGATTCTTTGTTTGAGTTTGATGGTTCTCAAATTGGTACTCGGCTGGGAAATTCTTTGTTGAAGTGGATTCGGCATCAGGATGGTGCGGCGAGTGTTGCGGTTGAGAAAGGGAAGGGGGATGTAGGGACGATCGCATCCTATGACGATTTTAAGGCTGTGGCGCTTGATGTGTATGACAGCTTGAACCGGGATTATAACTTAGACGATTTAGTGCCGATTTATCGGATGCGACGGGCGATCGGGGAAATGGTAGGGCGATCGGAGTTCAATGAGTGGCTGTTGGAAATGCAGGCTACTGATATTTTTCAGCTAATAGGTGGCGAGATGACAGACATCACGGCCGATAAAGCTGAAGATTCCATAAAAACTGCACTTGGTGCACTCCGTTACTATGTCAAACGGCTAAATTCCTAAAAGTGACCTAAATCCTTTTGTAAATTCGTTAACCTCACACAAAAAACCATGACTAATTCTTCTTTTTCTTCCATTGAAGACCTGAACGCGGCTCTTTTAATTCAAAATCCCTTTGCTAAACCTCCTTTTCTCAATGCTGGTGATGTTTGGGGTCAGGAATTCTTCGATGTTGAGACAATAAATGCCCACGCCTCTGATGCTGTATTTCAGGCACTCGCTCAAATTCGTGCTGGTCACTACAAGACAACTTCCATCGCTATAACTGCTCAGGATGGAACCGGCAAAACTCACATTATTAGCCGCATTCGCCATCGCCTACAGGAGCATGGCGGGGGCTTGTTTGTCTACGCTAATAAATATGGTAATATCAATCAAATTAAGCAAGGATTTCAGCGAATATTGGCTGAGAGCCTGGGAAAGATTGGTACAGATGGGGTGAGACAGTGGCAAGAACTAGCAACGGCAATGGCTAACAATGCTTTAAAGGTTTCCAAACCAAATGCTAAAGTTTTTTATCCTCAAGAATTATTGGGAAAATTTAAGGCAGGCACGCCCAAGCAACTAAAGAAGTGGGTTAAGGAGCTAACAAAAGCATTTCTGCAAGCGAAAATTGTTAACGATCCTGATATTGTCAAGGCAATTTTTTTGACACTCTCCGACGAGCAATCACTTTATGCAATCAAATGGTTAGAGGGTCAAGAACTTGCTAAATACAAAGCCGATGAGTTAGAACTACCAACTCAATGCCAATCTTTTGAGGCGGTTTTGCAGATATTAGATTTGATTAGTGAGTACAAGGAACTGGTCATTTGCTTTGATGAGTTAGACACGCCTGATGCCTACGACGATATTAGTGGCTTACACATCAGTCAGATTGTTGCAGGACTAATCAAAGATTTGTTCCAAAATCTAAACCGGGGTTTGATACTGAGTGTAATGATGCCTGCTCAATGGAGCAATAAAATAAAGCAGCTACCTGGTGGAGTGTTCACTAAGGTTTCGGTTCAGGGAAATCCGATTGACTTAAAATACATGGATGCAGAATCAATTGTTAACTTAGCTACCTTTTGGTTAGACAAATATTATGAACGTCAAAACTTAATTTCTCCTCATCCAATTTATCCATTTACTCACATTCAACTCAGCGATCTGGGCAAAGGAAAACCCACTGTTAGAGAGGTTTTAAAGTGGTGTAAAGAAAATTGTAAGCCTCCTATTTCTACGGGTGAAGGCACTAAAAATCCCGATATTTCTAATCCCGTTGAACTTGCTTTTGTCAAAGAACTAGAGGAAGACATAGGAACTTATTTAGAAGATAATTATCTGCTTGCGGATGCTATTTTATTTGGATTTCAGAGTTTGATTGGTCAGACGGTGGAAAGGGTAACAGTTCAGTCAGCCACAGATAAAGTTAAGAAACGTGGAGGCAAGGATGATTACATCAATTTCAAAGTAATTGGCAAAGACAACGGAAAAGATGTAATCATTGGAGTAGCAGTGCTTCAGTATGCTGGTGGCAAAGGGTTAGGAGCGGGTTTAAGAAGGTTAAATGATTACGAAGCTTTTAATCTGACTCGCGGTTGTTTGGTTCGTTCCCAGAGCAAAAAGATTACTTCCTACCTGGAGCAACAGTATCTTGTCCCGCTCATTAAACAGCAAGGTGGAGAGTATGTCGAACTGAAAGAAGATGAAATTAAACCGCTGTTAGCTATTCGGGCTGTTTATCAGAAGCGCGAAGTAGATTATGGGGTGAGTGAGGAGGAAATTTTCAATTTTATTGCAGAAAAAGGTGCTGAGAAAATGCTAGGGGCTAGTAACCCGTTACTTACAGAGATTCTTAGCGATCCCTCCTATCAGGTTCCTACCGATCTAATAGAAGATGAACCCGTAGCTGTAGCGGAGTCTATTATGGATGACTTATCGGAGTCAGAAGAATTAGATAAGTCGTGCGATAATTTACTGAGCGAGTTTAATTAAGGCTTCATAAATTATCAACTTCATATTGGGACAAATACTCTCATGTCGTTAGTCAATATTGACAGGGCTATCCGTTTGCCGGCTCCAGACGTAGAAGGTTTAATCCAAGGGCGAATGATTGCAGCTATAGTGTGGCGAACGTTTGAGCCGGGAGAACAATATGCACTCTATCCTGGCAATGTTTCAGGTAACTTGCCCTACGATCAATATTATCGATCGCATTTTTTACCCGCTGCTCAAAAGGCACTTGCTCAGTTAGATTCAGATAAAGTTTCGATCAAAGCTTGGGCTAGGTGCGAAGGGTGGCAAATGCGGGATTCTGAATCATTAGAGGCTGTGTCGCGGTTAACAGTCTGGAAAACAGAAGCCTTACAGCAAATTCTCCAGCAGCGTCCTTTTATTTTTGTAGCTTACCTGCGGGTTTATCTGCTACCTCAGCCGCTGGAAATGCCAGTGCATCCCAGCGGCAATTTTGTATCTTTGCCAAAATCCCTAAATGTTACTGATTCAACGCCAGTGTTGAGCGAGTCTATCTTTGCCAAACGCCGTCAAAAGCTGGAAAAACTAGAGCCGCCAGAACATCCTGAATTGGAAGAGTTGCAAAGTGCATTAGTGCATTTATCCACCACCAACCCAAAAGCCAAACAACTAGACGCAGAAATCAAAATATTTCTAGGTTGGTCAGAAAATTCACCTACAGCAAAACCAGATCCTGATTTAGCATGGATAAGTGCGATCGCACAAATCGGAAACTCTAGCGATGGTAATACATTTGAAAAGTTAGTCCGCAAAAGTTTTATCAAGCTAGGATTTGCCAATTCTAACAATAAACCCGAAGCTAGCCTCGATCCAGAATCAACAGGCGGTGCTGGCGGATTAGATTTCTACTGTGAAACTCCCTATCAGGTAGTGGGAGAATGCAAAGCTACCAAAAGTGAAACCGTAGCTGATGGAACGCCAGCGCAACTTATCAAGTTAGGCCATAAGCATCTTCAGGAACAATACAACTGCTGTATTAAGATAATTATGGCCGCTGGTCAGCTAAATGGACACGCTAAAAAAACTGCTATCGGAAACCACATGAACGTAATTCGCCCTGAAACATTGCAAAAGCTGGTTGAACTGAAAGCTAAGCAACCAGGTTCGATCGATTTAATGCAGTTAAAACCTTGTTTGGAACAACAGCCGTTTGGTGAGGAAGCCGATGCTAAGGTTAATCGCTATATTGACGAGGTGCGGGAAAAGCTTAAAGTGCGATCGCACATAGTTCAGCTAGTCAAAGACTTTTTGGAAAGAACAAAATCAACAAGTGTTGAATTTAATCAGCTTCACGGTGCTTATGCCTTTTCTATGTCGCCCCAACCTTTAAAATATGAAGAAATGCACGAAATTTTAATAGAACTTTCCTCACCTTTGACGGGTTTCTTAGGGCGAATTAAAGGCGAAGATTTAGGGCGCGATCGCTTTTATTTCCTGCGCGATTTGCCGCTAGATGATTGAGATACCTTAAGGGCGATTCCCTTTGGGATAGCTTCGCTTCACGTACTTCATCCAATTTCCTACACAGCATCAGGATCTACGCCCAATTCCCGTAATCTCGCCGCCAACCTTTCAGCTTTCTGCAATTGAGCTTGTTCAGCCTTAATTAACCCTTCCACCAATGGCGGATCTAAAATTTCATTGACTGATAATCTCAAATTGGGAAATACTACAGATTCCATTTCCTCACCCGGCAAGAAATCTGTATACGTGTAACCATCTTCACCTTCAATCAATGCAAAAAGCCGGATTTTTTGCTTGCCCGTTTTAGGGTCAACAATGCAATATTCTGGCACATTCGCTAATTCGTACTCTCCGCGTTTAATCACGTAATCTGCACGGCGATTTTCGCTCACCACCTCTACCACTAACAGTGGCTTTTCCTCAAAATCGAGGATACCTGCACCGGGTCTAGCAGCAGCTTGTTCCAAAAGACTTTGAGTGCAGACAACTACATCGGGAATCCGAGATTTATCTTCATCTGTTCTCACTCCCAGACCCGTTTTTACTACTAAGTCGAGATTGTGTTCAGCTAGGTAACGCTGCAACTGGTAAACTAAATATTCGCAAATTTTGATGTGTAAAACTGTTGCTGTTGGCATCGGGATTAATTTGCCTTTGTACAGTTCATATTTTACATCCGATTCTCCTTGATAAAATCGGTATTCTTCAAAAGTTAATGTCGGCGAAGTATCGAGCTGTTTTTCTTCGACTGCTGGCACAACAGATTGAGACATATATTTTTACCTATCTCGATAGTTTTCTATTATACTCAATTTTGATTTTAACACTCAAGGCATTGAGGACGAAAAGATCGATCGCCCTTATTGACAATCAAGCAATTTGATCCGGTTAAATATTTAGTTCAGTTCACCATTGGGGCGATCGCCTCAACAACGCTGTAGCTGCCTCACTGTCGAGAGGTTTAGAGAAAAAGAACCCCTGACCGTACTCGCAGCCGATCGCCCGCATTTGAGCCAATTGGACGGCGGTTTCGACCCCTTCTGCCACTACCTCCATCCCCAAACTGCGCGCCAGCATGACGATCGCCCGCACGATTTCCAAATTTTCGCCCATTTCCCCGATGCGGGTAACAAAAGAGCGATCGACCTTCAAAATATTAATGGGGAACTTGTGCAAATAACTTAGAGACGAATAACCAGTGCCGAAATCATCAATACACAGCCCGATACCCAAGTCTCTCAACTGCGAAAGCATCGCCGCCGCCGCTTCTCCATCTTCCATCACCACACTCTCAGTAATCTCCAACTTCAAACAGCGAGCGTCAACACCTGTTTCCAGCAAAACTTGCTTAATTTGCTCGATCGACTCCGGTTCAGCAAACTGCCTCCCGGAAAGATTTACTGCGACTGTCAGCGGCGAATTTCCCACAGGTAAATTCAAACTCTGCCACTTAATAATTTGGCGGCAGCTTTCGTTCAAAACCCACAAACCCAAAGGCGTAATTAACCCTGTTTCCTCCGCCATCGCAATAAATTCCATCGGGGAAACTAAACCCCTTTCCGGGTGCAGCCAGCGCACCAGCGCCTCAAATCCGATAACTGAGCCGCTTTTTAAACAAACGATCGGCTGATAATAAACAGTAAAAGGACATTCCAATTTAAAAGGAGCAAATTGCGACTTCGGACGCTCCAACTTGCGATCGATTTCGCTCATCGGCGAGTTGTCCTCCACCGCCACACATCCGAAATCCAGTATCGAATATTTCAAATTTAGTTCTTCAACCGACTCCCGCAAATCGTGTTCCAAGTGCATCAAAGCCACCGCCTGAGTGTGCATCGCACTGGTGAATACTTCGTAGCGAGCTTTACCCAGAGCTTTTGCCCGGTACATCGCAATATCAGCATCGCGCAAAATATCTCCTGACCACTGATATTTGTCGGTACTCAAAGCAATGCCGATGCTAGCAGTAATTAAAACTTTATTACCTTCCAAATAAAGCGGTCGTTCGATCGTTTTGAGAATTTCCTTTGCTTGGGCGATCGCCTCATCCACACCGTGAATTTCTTCTAGCAAAATCACAAACTCATCTCCCCCCAGACGAGCCACCGTATCGCCTGGCCGCAAACAAGTCAAGAGACGGCGAGCCACAGCCACCAACAGCCGATCGCCCGTGCGGTGTCCCTGGCTGTCATTAATCACCTTAAACCTGTCCAAATCCAGAAACAGCACCGCAAACTGATAGCTAGGATGCCGTTGCGCGCGGGCAAAAGCTTGCCCCAACCTGTCAGTCAACAAAGCGCGGTTCGGCAACTCCGTCAGCGCATCGTGCAAAGCATCGTGCAACAATTGGTCTTCAGCCACCTTGCGCTCAGTCACGTCGTGACAGTTGACCACAATTCCCCGCACCGAAGGTTCGTCGAGCAAATTCGTCGCCACCGCTTCCAACACGCACCAGAAACCTTCCTTGTGCTGCACTCGGTATTCCGCCATTCCCAGGCTAACTCTCGGCATTTGCATGACACCTTTGAACACTTGATCCACCATAGGCAATTCGTCAGGGTGAATCAAGTCAAATATAGACCGGCCGAGGACTTCCGCCGTCGGGTAGCCCAAAATCCGCTCTAGGGAAGGAGATACATAGCGACAAAAGCCTTTCTCGTCGAGAATCACAATAATGTCTCTAGCATTTTCAATCAACGATCGAAAGCGCTTCTCGCTTTGCCGCAGCTCTTGTTCCGTGCGCTTGCGATCGGTAATATCGGTATTCATGTAAATCAGACCGACAATTTTCCCTGTAGGGTCTTTAATAGCATCGGCCCGCAGCAGCATTGGCAAAATTTGGCCACTTTTAGTGCGGTTAGTAACTTCACCCAACCAAGAATAACCCTGGGCGATCGTATCGAGTACCTCGCTGGCGACTGCAGAGTCAGCAAAAACTGTCGCTATACCTCCAGCTAACTTAAGTTCCTCTGCGGTGTCCCATTCAAATAGCTGAGAAAACGCTTGATTTTGATAAATGTGAGTGCCGTTCGCATCGCTGATCCCGATCGCGTCACTCGAACTTTCCACCGCCTTGCGAGTCAGCACCAGAGCTTCTTCTGCCCGCTTGCGCTCGGTAATGTCAATCCCTACCAAACAAGCTGCTTTGCCCAGATCGTACTTTTGAGCCACAATCAAATAGTATCCCTCCGACTCTCCCCCGTCGGTTTGTACCTTAACGTTGAGTTCTTTAACCGCTTCCGTAGCGTCGCCGGCAAAAAACTCCACCACAAAAGAGTTAAAATCCGAGCTAGCGCCCAGAAAACCAATATCTTGACCGACAAAAGCCGACGGCCGCAAACCATGCAGTTTGGCTAAGTGCTGGTTAACCCCTAAATAGCGCAAATCCGAGCTAATCCAAGATACTGTTCCCGGAACTGCTTCCAAAATCGTTTGCAGTTGGTCGTTAGCTTGCTGCAATGCTTGCTGCACTTCACATATTGGTTCCGACAAGTCGGACTGAACTCCTACAAAGTGAGTCAAATTAGCGTTGTCGTCTCGCACCGGAGATAGCGATAATTTGCTCCAAAAAGGAGTGCCGTCTTTGCGGTAATTTTTGATCGCTGTCTGGATTTCTAGACCTTGGCGCAAGGCGTCGCGGATCTTAGCTACAGTAGTTCGATCGGTATCCGGGCCTTGCAAAAATCGGCAATTGCGGCCCAAGACTTCACGGGCGCAGTAACCTGTCATCCGTTCAAAGGCCGGATTGCAATAAACTATGGGACAGTCGGGTGCATTGGCGTCAGCAATCACAATGCCGCTGCTAGTAGCGGCCAAAGCTCGATCGCATAGGCACAGGGCTTCTGACCCAGTATGGCGATCGCCGATACCCCCCACTTCACCTAAATTAGAAATTGACTGGTTCTCCCGATCTCCCATCAGCCGAACTTTCAAGCAAACCTTTACAATTTCCGAGTTGCTTCTTACTTTAACGTTTTTCAGGATTCGCGCAACGTAAATTGTATCTCCGCATTTAAGTAAGCGGGATTTCACCTTAGTGGTTAGTTGTATTTTCTACCCTTGCTGTTGGGCATTTAAAAAAGCACCTCTTCACTTCCCCACTGAAAAACCCTCTATTCTTCTCCCCCTCAGACTCTGTCCCCCTCTCCCCTTCTCCCCGCGCCCTGGCCATCACGATCCGCAGCAGCTTATTTAGCAGGAGTTGCAGCTTGAGAAGTCGGCGGCGCAATATTAATTAATGGCAAAGTTCCCCCTCCTCCCATTACTGTCGGAAACTGGCCGTTCCATTTTTCAATCGCTTGCTGCTGCAAAATTTCGGCAGTTAAAGTTTGCCGCTGCAAGCGTTGAGCTTCAGCTTTACCCTTAGCACGGTTAATTTCAGCTTGAGCATCTTGGGTGGCTTTTTGAACTGTAAATTCTGCTTGTTTAGCTTCTTGTTCTGCTATTTGTTTGGATTCGATGGCTTTGCTAAATTCTGGAGAAAAGCCAAAATTTATTAAAGAAACATCTCTGACAATGACGCCGTAAGGTTCCAAGCGCTTTTTGAGGCTGTTGTCGATTTCTGTTTTGAGTTCGGTGCGCTTAGTGATAATTTCTTCTGCGGTTTTTTTAGAAGTTGCTGCTTTGAGAACTTCCGAAATTGCCGGACTCAGAATGCTGGTAACAATTTGTTCTTCGTCTCCCACTTGTTGAAAAACTTGATTAACTTTGGCGGGGTCAACATTCCAGTCGACTGCCAAATCTGTAGTAATGCTTTGCAAATCTTTGGAGGCTGCATCTGCTTTCAGATCTGTTTTTTGTACCCGGACGCTGAGAGTTTTTACAGAGGTGACGATCGGTAAAATCGGGTGGATGCCTTCATCTAAAATCACGTCTTGAACTTTGCCTAGATCGCATCATAACGCCGCGTTCCCCTGGGCCGACGAGGGCAAAAGGTCTTAAAATTAAGGCGGCGATGATGAAGACGATGCCACCGACGTTGTAGAGAGCTAGGTTGTACCGAACACTTTGCATGGTTTTCATATGTTAACTCAGCTAGGTTGTGTTACTGGATGTTAGTTTTATCTGGGCTATTATCTAAAATTCTAACTTCATGTTCATGGTATAACAACTTATAAATTCATTTATTTTTTTCATAAAAGTCATATATGTTTGATAGTCGGAGAGCCTCTTAAATTAAAAAACTGTTAGATTGCCCTTACATTGATGCTCTGGTATGAACAATGGCACTTGTACCTTGCTGAGATTGTTGATGAATAAATGTTGCAATCATCTTGACAAGGAAGAGTATTTTAGATAAAGAAGAAGTAAATAGATAGCTCGCTCGCTCTCCGACAAGGAATAAAATGGCGATCGCAAAGAGAAAGCTTTCTAGAGAGCGAAAAGCTCAGAATTGAACAGCTAATTTTTGGGTAAATTTTAATGGTAAATGACAGGTGCGTGCCGGTAAAACCTTTGCGGGTTGGTGCAAGCACAAGCGAAAGAGAAAATTTCTGTCTACGACGTACAGACTTTATATGTAGAATTGGGTTCGGCCCGCCTTGCTCAACCCTCCTGAGTAGAAAAAAAGACTCCTTGGGCAAGTTGGGAATTTATAGCGAAAAAGGATAAAAATCCGAGTTTAAAAATGCCCGAAAACAAGTTACGCTTAGATGAGAACGGTTAAATAGAAGTCTAATGTTGCAGCGACACCCTTGGCCGCAGACAATTGAAGAGGCGATCGCCATTCAAGAACAGCTTCGGTCAGAGGTTATTACCGAAAATCAATGGTCGCCAGTTCGGTACGTCGCAGGCGTAGATGTCGGCTACGACAGTGCAAACGACGTATCGCGGGCCGCTGTAACAGTTCTGAGCTTTCCCGACTTACAGTTGCAGCAGCAAGCTGTGGTTCGCAGTCCTACAACTTTTCCTTATATTCCCGGTTTTCTGTCTTTTCGAGAAGTGCCGGCAGTCCTGGAGGCCTTGGAAAATATCAGTTTGAGGCCAGACTTGATATTGTGCGACGGTCAAGGACTAGCGCATCCCCGCAGATTCGGTCTGGCGTGCCATTTGGGGGTTTTGACAGGGATTCCTACGATCGGAGTTGCCAAAAATCGATTTATGGGAGAACATTTAGAAGTCGGACTCGACCGCGGCAGTTGGCAACCCTTGCTGCTGGAGGGATCAACGGTAGGCGCAGCGCTAAGGACGCAAACAGGGATAAAACCGATTTATGTTTCGATCGGTCATAAGGTAAACTTGATAAGTGCGATCGAGTACGTCCTGCGCTGCGCGCCAAAATATCGCTTACCAGAAACAACTCGATCGGCAGACCACCTAACATCGGGATAACTGGCAAGCGCCGAAGGCAGCAAAAAAAAGTAAAAAGACCAAAAAAGCATCCGTCTTTGGACTTTTAATTTTTGAGGTGGCGCGGTTAAGTCGAAAAATCCTCTGAGTCTACTGCCAATCAGCTTTGGGTTCCATCCTTCCAGCGAACTAAAGAATGACTATACCTGAGAAAGAGGTATAAAAGTTGGGGAGGTTTATAGAATGATTAAAAGACAGTAACCAGCTTAAAACATTGGCGGCTCTAACTATAGTGCCGGGTGTGAACTATTTTTAGTTCACATTAGTAAATTATGAAAGAGTCATCCTGCGAGTTAAACCAAAAGCTGAGATTCGTCTGATGAGGTTTCATAATTTACCGTCGGATATCTCACCACTGACTGGGAGTAACCACGACAGTGGGAGGCGAAGGCGCGATCGAGCTAAAAAATCAGAAACAAACAAGGAGACAGTCATGGCTGAGAAAAGCAAACGCGGATTCGCTTCTATGGATGCAGAAAAACAGCGCGCAATTGCTAGCAAAGGCGGAAAAGCTGCACACGAGAAAGGAACTGCACACGAATTCACCCCTGAAGAAGCCAGACAAGCTGGTCAAAAAGGCGGCGAAGCTGTCAGCAGAAATCGCGAACACATGGCTCAAATTGGTCGCGAAGGTGGCCGGAAAAGCCGCAAGAGCGAAGCTTAAGTCTCTCAAGGCTGACCCTGTAATGAAAGATTGCACAGTTGCAGCGTGAGAGATAGGACTAGGACAGTCAGCGCTTGAGGAGGTGGGGCGATCAAATTTCCAAAGGTAGTTCGATCGCCCAACCTCCAAAATTCGTCACTAGCCCACCAAAGCTTCGTAAATGTAAAAACCCCCCAGGAATGAGTTTTTAGTAATAGTTGGCCAATCTTGAACGGCAATTTTTTAACCAAGCTGCACTGCGGTCAATAATTTTGCGGGAAAGAAAAGCTGGCAAAGCGCGAGTCAGTCTCTCAAAAAAAGCCAATACGAGCACTAAAAGCCCCGAAATCAGGGCTTTTTTGTTTAGCTGCACATAATATTTTTAGAACTTCGATCGAGTCGGCGTCAATAATTCTAATTAAGTTTTTTGGTGAGGAAGTCCGTCCTCAAAATAAATCAGCTAATATTTTTTTATATTTTTGAGCTAATTATAAAATCATGACAAACCAGCTCACTTTAGCATGGACAGAAGCTGGGGTGCGTCAAACTCAGACAATTCAAAACGGACAGCCGAGCAAAAATCCGGGAACCGTGAGGATCGGGCGCGATCCGGCGAAGTGCGATATAGTATTTTCGCATCCCAGCGTATCGGGGCTGCACGTTGAAATATTTTTTAATCAGGAATTGCAGGAGTATGCAGTGCGGAATTTGCGCGAAAGCAATCCGCCACTGGTAGATGGACAAATTCTCGCCCGAGGCGAAGCAAAATTGAACTCGGGAAGCCACATCCATTTAGGCCAAGTGCAAATTGAGGTGGTGAATGTGACGGAGGTGGAGGTAGCCGCGCCCCAGACAGTTTTGCTGTCTGGGCCTCCCGCACCTGGTAACTTTCACTCGACGGGGCCTTCAAAATATGGTTTGCAGTGTCCGAAGTGCAGCCGAATTTCGCCTTACGCACAGTTGAATGCGGGGTGTCCGTGGTGCGGTACTTCTTTGGCGGCGGCAGCGAGTGTAATGCTGTCTCCGTGAAAGTTGGAAAAAGGCAAAATCGGCCTATCCGCTAAACACTCTCAAATTCAAAAATCTTTTTTGCAGAAAGCTCAAAGCCGACGGCTGATGTTTAAAAAATAATCATGAATTCTCCACCCTTGCGCCTGCGACTGACTTGGACAGATACAGCTACGGGGGATTGTCGATCTCCGATACTCGACTTACCCATCGCTTTGGGACGAATTTTTGAAGCTATGCCTGCCACAATCAACGGGGAACGAGTTTCTCGAATTGCCCTCAGCAGTAGTCAAGTTTCTCGCTTTCACGCAGTGATTGGCACCGAAGGTAACAGTATTGTACTCACTGACACGGGCAGCCGCAACGGTACTTTTGTGAACGGCATTGGCCAAACCCGGTGCGTGCTGGCAAACGGGGATATGCTGCAAGTTGGGCCCTACGCGATCGGCATTTCTTTTGCTGTGAATTCCCCAGAAACGCCGTCGGTCAATTCTCACATTTTCTTTAATCCACAGACCAATGGGCCAGACCCCGCATTGAAGCCACAAATCGTGCAGCAGCTTCCTCAAACAGGTAGTAGGGGAGAATTTCCGCCGATCGCATTTTTGCAAGCTTCTCAAGTGTCAATGCGATCGCTCGAATCTATGGGACTCCTTATGACAGAAGTTGATTGGGCTGCCGTGGGCGGCGGTTTGGGCAGCTTTATTTGGGTGGATTTGCTGAGAATTTGCGGCGTGAAAACAGATCGAATTGCGGTTTTGGGCATGGAAAACCAGCCTTACGCCCGCTATCTGCGTTTGTGCCTGAATTCTCAAATTCCGCTGCGGGAACGCCTGCGATCGAATTCTGACTCTTGTCCAGACAACATTTGGGGCTGGCCTCCCTATGCTTTGCGGGAAGCTTGGCAGGAATTGCTCAAAGGGCGTTTGGGGATGTCGTTGAAGTTGATGTGGCAGGTGTTTGGTGAACCGACTTTTGCCGAAACTTATACCCCTCGCGCGGGGAATGTGTTTGATTCTATTGACCGGGAAGTCGATCGAATTGGGTGGAATCAGATGTTTCGCTACGGTAGAGTGCGGGGAATTCGCAAGACAGATGACGGCAGGTACGCGATCGCTTATTCTCGATCGGATGCGGATCACCGCGACCACGCTTTTTTAATCGCGCAATACGTACACTTAGCCACCGGCTATCCCGCCATTCAATTTCTGCCGGACTTGCAAGCTTACCGCGAAAAAACCCAGGATTTTGAGTCAGTTGTCAACGCTTACGAAAGCCACGACGGCGTTTACGAAAAATTGGAGGCCAGCGGCGGCAGCGTGTTAATTAGAGGCCGGGGAATTGTGGCTTCGCGCGTTGTGCAGCGAATTTACGAAGCGCGACAGCGGAACAGTAATATTCAAGTATTGCATTTGATGCGATCGCCCAAACCTCAAGGTAACAAATTTAAGCTCGCTGAGCGTAGCGTCGAAAATCACTACGAATTTCAACCTTTCAACTGGCCGAAAGCTTGCTGGGGCGGGGAACTCCGCGTACTTTTGGAAAAAGCTGCCCCGGAATTTCGGCCGCAGTTGCTCACCGACTGGGGCGGAACTACCACAGCCCAGCGCAGCGACTGGCGGCGAATTGTCAAAGAAGGTTTAAGTCAAGGATGGTATCAAATTACCTTCGGGGAAGTCGAGCGAGTCGAGCGCGACAGTCAAAACCGCACGGTGACGTACATTCAGGAGAAGGAACTCAAGGGGCAAATTAAGTTAGAAGCTGATTTTATTATTGATGCTACGGGTTTGGACGCTAAGGTAAAAACCAGTCCCCTGTTAAACGATTTGGTAGTTCAATACAATCTTCCCCTCAACGGTTTGGGCCGGCTGAGTGTTAACAACGATTTTGAAGTGCCCGAATTGCGTAATTCTTCTGCTAACAACACAGAAGGCCGGGTATACGCAGCCGGCGCGATTACTTTGGGGGGGGCTTACGCGCCGGTAGACAGTTTTTTGGGCTTGCAATACGCCGCCTTGCGTTCGGTTGAAAGTCTGGCCGCCAACCGAGTTCCGGGTGTGCGGAAATTGAGCGTTTGGCGATCGTTTGTGCAGTGGTGGAAGTGGATTTTAAATAAATCTCCTGATTGATTAGAAACAAAACCGTTTCGCATTCAATCTAAAATCCAAAATCTAAAATCCAAAATCGAATGACTCCCACCTTATTTGGCCGATGGCAAACTCGAATATTATTATTTGCAACTGTAGGCGTTTTAGTAACACTGCCATTTTTTCTAGGTTTAATCGCTGGTAAATCAGGCTCGATCTTTTTCGGGATTTTAGGGTATGTAGCGATTTTTGGCATTGGCTGGGATGCTTTATATATCTACATCCAGCAGTTTCGCTGGGATCGAGATTGGCCCGGCGCGTTTCAATTACTCGCTGGAATTTGGGAAGCACTTTTTGTGTTATTTTTAATCAAAATTATCGGTTTGCCGGGGATACCTGCACAAGATTTTGATTTGGGAGCTTTTGCATTGCATTATAGTTTAGTGTGGCTGGCTATTTATCTGGCATCCCAAACACTGATGCGGATTTTGTTTCCCCACTGGCGTTTCCGAGGCGGGCAATGGTTGTAATAATATTGTGTGATTTTTGTGATGCCTGTAGGGGCGGGTTTTACCAATAATAATCGCCTCAAATTAATAATCTCATAAACCCGCCCCGCCCCGGTCAATTACCAATTACCAATTCCCCATGCCCAATTCCCAATTCCCCATCCCCTGTATTTTCTCATTTTTTTCGGGTTCTGGCTTGCTCGATCTGGGTTTTGAGTCGATCGGCTTTAATGTAGCCTATGTCAATGAAATTTTCCCACCTTTCATGCAAGCATATCGTTATTCTCGGCAGTGCCTGAATTTGCCGCTACCAGAATACGGATATTGCGAAGGAGAGGAAGCAGATGTAACTCGACTTGTAGGGGGAGAACCAGCTTTTCGCCTGCGGGAATTGATGCAGGATGCCCGCAAGCATCACGATATTGTGGGATTTATCGCGGGGCCGCCTTGTCCTGACTTTTCTATTGGTGGTAAAAACCGAGGTCAAGAAGGAGATAAAGGTCAACTTTCTGCTTCGTACATTGAATTAATTTGTCAGCAGCAGCCAGATTTCTTTTTAGTTGAAAATGTAAAAGGTTTGTGGAGAACCAAAAAACATAAATCTTTTTACGACAAACTAAAACATCAGTTGGCTGATTCGGGATACGTTTTTGCCGAACGTTTAATTAATGCGATAGAATACGGTGTACCACAAGATAGAGACAGAATTATTTTGATTGGCTTTAGAAACAATCTAATCAAAAATTTAGGTTTTTCCCTAGACCCAAAAACCCAAATGTTACCGGAAAAATTATTTCCCTGGCTAAGTCATATATTATATCCCAAATCAGAAGTTTTTTCTCATCCTTGGCCTGAGAGAAATGCCTTTGCAGCCGATAACTTCTTGCCTTGTCCTGATGACCTGCCCCAAAATTTAACGGTTGAGTTTTGGTTTCAAAAAAATGATGTTGTAAACCATCCCAATGCCCAACATTATTTTCAACCCAAAGCTGGCATTAAGCGATTTGCTTCCGTTGATGAAGGAGATGATTCAAAAAAATCTTACAAGCGCTTGCATCGGTGGCGTTATTCGCCGACAGCTTGTTACGGCAATAACGAAGTTCACTTGCACCCTTACAAACTTCGCCGGCTTTCTGTTGCAGAAACACTGGCTATTCAGTCACTGCCTAAAGATTTTGTACTGCCGGCCAAGATGACGTTGACTAATATGTTTAAAACTGTTGGCAATGGGGTTCCTTATTTGGCTGCACAAGGTATTGCCAAAACAATTTTACAGTTTTTATCTCACTAAAAAAACAGAATAGCCAGATACCGACTTCGCATAATTTGTCTGGGGTATAAAGCTATTTGTAGGGTAAGGTACGCATTGCACACCCTACAATTACTAAAAATTCCAATTACCAGACGTATCTCGTTTAACATAGAAGTGTTATAATAAATTGTTAAGGTTGAAAACCTATATTTTTTATTGCCTGCAATTCGCCATGACCGTTAAACCCCGCCGCTACCACATCACTACTTTCGGATGCCAGATGAATAAAGCCGACTCGGAACGGATGGCCGGCATTCTCGAAAATATGGGCTTTGAGTTCTCGGAAGACCCGAACGAAGCTAGCTTGATTCTCTACAATACTTGCACGATTCGCGATAATGCCGAACAAAGAGTTTATTCTAACCTCGGAAGGCAAGCTCATCGCAAGCGCCAAGAACCGGGTTTAACTTTAATTGTAGCTGGATGCGTGGCGCAGCAGGAAGGTGAAGCGCTGCTGCGGAGAGTGCCGGAATTAGACTTAGTAATGGGGCCACAACACGCTAACCGACTTGAAGATTTGCTGGAACAAGTTTTTGAGGGCAATCAAGTTGTCGCGACTGAAGCTGTTGAGATTATGGAGGATATTACTAAGCCGCGCCGCGACAGCAAGGTGACTGCTTGGGTGAATGTAATTTATGGGTGCAATGAACGCTGCACTTATTGTGTTGTCCCGAATGTTCGCGGGGTTGAACAGTCGCGAATGCCGGAGGCTATTCGCGCTGAAATGGAGGATTTGGGCCGTCAAGGTTACAAGGAGGTGACTTTGTTGGGGCAAAATATTGATGCTTATGGACGGGATTTGCCGGGGACCAAACCGGGCGGCAGCAACCAGCATACTTTGACGGATTTGCTTTATTTTTTGCAGGATGTGCCTGGTGTCGATCGCCTCAGATTTGCTACTAGCCACCCGCGCTATTTTACGGAGAGATTGATTAAGGCTTGTGCGGAATTACCGCAGGTTTGCGAACATTTCCACATTCCTTTTCAGTCGGGAGATAATGATATTTTGAAGGCGATGTCGCGGGGTTATACTCAAGAAAAATACCGCCGGATTATTGATACAATTCGCCGTTATATGCCGGATGCTTCGATTACTGCGGATGCGATTGTCGGTTTTCCTGGGGAGACGGAAGCGCAGTTTGAGAAGACTTTGAAGTTGATCGAAGATGTTGGTTTCGATTTGGTGAATACTGCGGCTTATTCGCCTCGTCCGGGGACGCCGGCGGCTTTGTGGGAAAATCAGTTGAGTGAGGAGGTGAAAGCCGATCGCCTGCAACGAATCAATCATGTAGTCACAACAACGGCGATGGAACGATCGCAGCGCTATTTCGGACGCACTGAAGAGGTTTTGGTGGAAGTTCAAAATCTCAAAGATTCAACTCAGGTGATGGGGCGCACTCGCGGCAATCGTCTCACATTTTTTAAGGGCGATATTGCGGAATTGGCGGGTCAAATTGTGCGGGTTAAAATTACAGATATTCGCGCTTTTAGTTTGACAGGGGAAATGCTTTAAATAGCACCGGAATGAGATAGGGGACGGCTTACTGGTGAACTCTTCTAAGAAAGAAGATGTAATTTTTTTTACCGCAGAGAGCGCAGAGAACACAGAGGAAGAGTGGGAGGGAGGAGATAAGTAGTTTTAAGGCTGTTCGTTTCTGCGTTGGCTGCGCTAACTGCGTGTATATTTGTCAAAAAGTGCTAGGAGTATTGAAAAATGACAAAGATGCGGATCGGGCTATTGTTCGGGGGGCGATCGGGCGAACACGAAGTCTCAATTAGTTCGGCGCGGGCGATCGCCCGTGCCCTCGCTGCTGAGGAAAATGCCTCTAAATACGAAGTTCTGCCCTTTTACATCCAAAAAAACGGCCGCTGGCTGTCGGGAACATTACCTCAAGAAATCTTAGCCACCGGAAAACCTCTGGAAATAGAGGAACAAACAGGACAAAACGACTCTTCCGCTGCACAGTTTCCTAATTTTAATGCTGTAGATGTTTGGTTCCCTGTTTTGCACGGGCCAAACGGCGAAGACGGTACGGTGCAAGGATTGCTGAAATTATTGCAAGTTCCTTTTGTCGGTTCCGGGGTTTTAGGTTCGGCGCTGGGAATGGATAAAATTGCCATGAAAATGGCTTTTGCTCAGGCTGGTTTGCCGCAGGTAAAATACATCGCTGTCAACCGTTCCGAAATCTGGTCTAATCCTTGCGTTTTCCCCAAACTTTGTGATAAAATTGAAGCGGATTTGGGCTATCCTTGCTTTGTAAAACCCGCTAATTTGGGTTCGTCTGTGGGGATTTCTAAAGCTCGATCGCGCGCTGAGTTAGAAGCAGCACTCGATAGCGCCGCCAGCTACGATAGGCGGATAATTGTCGAAGCGGGTGTGGTTGCTAGAGAATTAGAATGTGCAGTTTTGGGTAACGATAATCCCCAAGCTTCAACGGTGGGAGAAATTACTTTTCAAAGCGATTTCTACGACTACGAAACTAAATATACCCAGGGACAAGCCGACTGCTCAATCCCGGCAAAAGTCAGCGGTGCGATCGTCTCGCAAATCCAAGAAATGGCAGTGCAAGCATTTTTGGCTATAGACGCAGCAGGTTTAGCGCGAGTAGACTTTTTCTACATTGAATCAACCGGAGAAGTTTTGATTAACGAAATCAACACTTTTCCCGGCTTTACAGCTACCAGTATGTATCCGCAAATGTGGGCAGCGGACGGCATTTCTTTCCCTGAATTAGTAGATCGTTTAATTCAACTAGCTCTCGAACGGCACGGGGAAAAAGGTTGAATCGCGCGCTGCAAACTGCTGCCTTGCCAACAGCAAAAAATATTTTTTTCGCAGGTGATATATCCATACCAGCGGAAACGATATAACATGGTTGTGGCAGGCACTGCCTGCCAGCAACCCAATTTCCGCTGCGGGTCGAGCAACTGGGAATTTTCAGCGGTCGGGTATAAATAAATGCAACATAAAATGGTTAACGGAGAAGGGCGAATAGCAGTGTCAATCTCACATCTTGCATCTCAAATTTTAACTCGGTTAACTTAGATGAGACGTTTCACTCAACTGCCGCAGTGGTGGACTTACGGACTGGTATTTCCCCTAGCGGTACTCAACTGCTGGTTAGTCCTCCTAGTCTTTGAATATTTTCGCGCCCTGATTACAGTTTTGGTAGTGGCTACAGTGCTGTCTTTTTTGCTAGATTATCCAGTGCGCTTTCTGCACAGATACGGCTTGAAGCGCGATCGAGCAGTTTTATCGGTATTGTTTTTGACTTTACTGCTATTGGTGGTTTTAGGTCTGACTCTGGCTCCCATTCTGCTGACCCAAATTACTGAACTCGCCACCCGACTGCCGACTTGGATAGTTTCTGGCACAGAACAGATTGAAGCATTCCACAATTGGGCGGAAAATCGCAATCTCCGCATTGATGTTAGCGGTTTGACTACCCAATTGAGCGATCGACTTTCATCTCAATTGCAGTCTCTCACTGGCGAAATTCTCAAATTTGGCTTGGGTGCAGCAGACAGTCTGTTGAATTTCCTCCTGACAATAGTCGTGACATTCTACTTACTCTTGCATGGCGATCGCGTGTGGGAAGGATTGTTTAAATGGTTTCCCTCCAAGCTGAACCTTCAATTGCGAGAGTTGCTGGCGCGCAGCTTCCACAACTACTTCGTCGGGCAAGCAACTTTGGCGGGTTTGATGGGACTCTCTATCACTGTTGCTTTTTTAATTTTGCGAGTTCCCTTCGGACTGCTGTTTGGTTTGGGTGTGGGTGTAATGACCATAATTCCCTTCGGGGCACCTTTCAGTATTTGCATTGTCAGTTTGCTGATTACATTAAACAACTTTTGGCTCGGCGTCACAGTTTTAGCTGTCGCTACAGTAATTGAGCAAATAATTGAAAGCGGCGTTGCTCCTCGGTTATTAGGCGGTTTTATCGGTCTCAATCCTGTGTGGATTTTAGTGGCGCTGCTGGTGGGGGTTAAGGTGGCAGGAGTAGCAGGTTTGTTAGTGGCTGTGCCTCTGGCTGGTTTTATTAAGAATACTGTTGATATTTTGGAGAGTTCGAGGAACAAGTCGAGGGAAATCGATTCGGTTAGTTCCATTGAACCTATGGAGCAATAAAATTCCTCCATAGGTTCAAATTTGAGATTTGAAGAGAGTTTTTGCAGGCTATTTTGACTTAGGTTTAGTTGGTACTTTAGCTTGAGGCTTTAGAGGTTTTTTACTTCCTGCTTTAGGGTGAGGCTTTCCGGTGCTTTAGCTGCTATCCTTCCTCGATGCAGGCGGGGTCAAAAATCTCGTTTCTACGGGAGCCTCTCATATTTGTAAAAACACTTCTTCTGGCTCTTTCCTTCTTCCTCTTTCCTCCTGGCTGCTGGCTCCCAACTCCAATTTCTACCTTGGCTGCAAAAGTCAGATGCTCCCCTTTCTACGTTAACGTCGATCGCTCACAACGAATATTTTGCGTAGAAACCTGGGTTTTTTGAGTCCAGGATTGTTGTTGACTTCGGATATCAATCCTGTGAAATTTTCGCGGGAAATGCGGAATATGCGAGCTGGCTACCGTAGTTTATATTATCGCACTCAGACAGCAATTCACCAGTGCCGACCTAGCTCGATCGCACTCCAAAGCTCGAATCCACAGACTATTTGCCTGCGACTGTCCGGTTTCTACCCCAGCTTGTAGGGTAAACCCCACCAGTCAACCAGATAGTATAAATGCTTGAATTAAAATTAAAGAGCCTTTACTTCTAACTTAATTACAGTAGGTGCTAAAAATGCAAAACCCTAATTATAACTCTCCCTCTAACTCTCACCAAATTAATACTATGTCAACCCAAAAAATGCCTGCTTCTGCTCAGCGTTCTAGCCGTTTTTATTTGCCTAAAAAACTTGCTTTTTTATCCCTCATTTTGCTCGGCTCCACCGCAACTGTTGGGTGCAACGCCCTAACTTCTCAAGTTCCTGGAAGTTCTAACGCCATTCAAGCTGAACCTTCAAGTACAGCGCAAATCTCAGCATTGCCTGCAAATATACTGCCCTCTCAAGACTCTAATTTTGTCACTAAAGTAGTGCAGGAAGTCGGCCCGGCGGTGGTGCGGATCAACTCTTCTCGCACGGTGACGAACCAAGTTCCTGATGAGATACCTGAGCAATTCCGCCGCTTCTTCGGTTCCGAATCTCCGATTGCACCGGGAAATCGAGTAGAACGGGGTTCTGGTTCGGGTTTTATTTTTGGTTCTGACGGTCGCATTTTGACTAACGCTCACGTCGTTGACCGCGCGGATACGGTGACGGTAAAACTGAAGGATGGCCGCGAATTTGTCGGCAAAGTTTTAGGCGTAGATACAGTTACTGATGTGGCTGTTGTTAAAATTGAAGCTAACAATTTGCCTGTGGTGAGTTTGGGCAAATCTGAAGAATTAGAGCCGGGAGAATGGGCGATCGCGATCGGTAATCCCCTCGGTTTGGACAATACTGTGACTGTGGGCATTATTAGCGCTACAGGCCGTTCTAGCGCCGATGTCGGTGTTCCTGACAAGCGCGTCAGCTTTATTCAAACCGATGCTGCGATCAATCCCGGCAATTCCGGTGGCCCGCTGCTGAACCAGCGCGGTCAAGTTATCGGCATGAATACGGCGATTATTCAAGGTGCTCAAGGATTGGGTTTTGCTATTCCGATCGATCGAGCACAACAAATTGCCGACCAATTAGTAACAACCGGAAAAGCCGAACATCCTTATCTCGGCGTTCGGATGTTGAGCATTACTCCCGCAATCAAGAGAGAATTTAATAACAATCCCAACACCAAATTGAGGCTGACTGAAGATAAAGGCGTGTTAGTTTTGGGAGTTGCGAGAAATTCTCCGGCGGCACAAGCTGGAGTTCGCCTTGCCGATGTGATCAAGAAAATCAACGGTACAGAAGTCAGTGATGCTGGCAGCGTACAGCAAATTGTCGAGAAAACTACAGTGGGCAGCGATCTGCAGCTTGAATTGAGCCGCGGCGGACAACCTGTTACTGTGGCGGTTAAAGCGGGTGCTTTTCCAGCGGATCAGCAGCAGTAGAATAGTTGATTCAAACTTATATCTTGCACCATTGTCAATAATTCTTTTATGAACAGGCTTTTCGGCCTGTTCCACAAGAAAATTTATCTTTTGTGGAACGGGCCCCAGAGCCCGTTAAGCGAGAATGGTGCAAGAGGTGAGTTAAAACTCATTATGTTGCACCATTGTCAATAATCCTTTTATGAACACGCTTTCCGGCCTGTTCCACAAAAAAAATTGGCGTTGCTGAATTCAGGTATGATATTTTTTTTTGAGCCACTAAATGTTTCTAATTCATCTAGTTCTCCGACATCGGGAATTGTGTCTGCTTCGTAAGCCTGTGGTAGAAGTTCTTTCACCTGTTTGACCCAATTAATTATTGTCGTATGATGAACACCTTTGATTCTCTCTCTCGCTCGAAAACCCATACCATTGACATACATTTTTAGACATTCATGCTTAACTCCTTGAGAGTAACCCTTATGGGGTTGGTAGCATTCTATGAATTTCCTAGCACTCACTTCGGCGAGCGATCTGAGGGAGATTCATATTCTGAAAGATGGCAGTCTGATTTTCACAGGCTACCGGGGTCAACTGAATCTGGCTGAGTCGGAGTGATGAACCCGATCGCATTAAGCATCAAGCATCCAAGCAATACACTGTTGCATTTGATTCCTCATTGTTTGTCGATCGGCATTATACCTGCGGCCGTGTCCCGGCAACACCCATTCAAATGAGTAATTAGCCAAATTCTGCATAGATTTGATTTGTTCCGGCCAAGAATACCAACAGACATCGCGAAAGCCAACTAGCTGCTGCAAACTTTCCGACCAAGCAAGATGATCGCCGCTGAACAAAAACTTGTTATTGTAAAGCAAAACAGTGTGACCTTTCGTGTGACCTGGAACAGAAATAATCAACAAATCCTCTGCGATTTGAGGCGATTTCCTACCAGAAAATTGAATTTCTACACTGCGAGTCCCCGCGTTAACTTCGTCCGCATGGAGAATGCGATCGCACCCAAAATGATCGTGGTATTGTTGATGATCTGCTACGTCGTCGCGGTGAGTCAAGTACAGATAGCGAATGCCACCCATTGCTTCGATATTTTTAACTAGCGGCGGCACAAAACGGGGAGAATCCACTAAAATGTTTCCTTCGGGGCGGACAATTAAATAGCTGGCGGCGGCGTAGGATTTCTTTGAGTGGTAGCCACAGTGATAGACATTTTCTGCTACGAGTGCGGGCAACATTCGCTGGGCTTCTTTGATGCTTTTGGGTTTTTCTACAGTCCCGATCGAACTTGTGGGACAAGACAAAAGAGCCGCGAGCGATCGCCTTTCTTCCATCTCGTTAGTTGGTTGGTGGTAAACTGCAGACTGTTCTCCCTCTTGAGTAAATACTTCAGGTGCCATCCACCGACAAGTATCACAGTCAATGCAGGTACTGTCTACATAAAAGTTACCGTTAACATTTTCAGCACGCCTCCGATTAATGTTAGCCATTTTTCTACCTCTTAATAACCCATATAAATTATGGTAACTTACTATAACTAGAACTGCGGACATCCCGACGGGGGTTGAAACCGTCTCACAGCACAAGTCGGTTAAAACTCACATCTTGCACCATTCTCGCTTAACGGGTTCTGGTACCCGTTCCACAAAAGATAAATTTTCGGCGTTGCTGAATAGAGGTATGACATATAAATAGAGGGGATTGAATACTGCTTAAAATGAATAATTACTTGAATAGGGAATCGGCACATCCTCGAATTTCAGATAATGAATGAATAACTTGATAGAATATCTGAGCAACTTGTGGTCTAAGTTAGAATAACACAGAGTTTTTCGGTGCAGTCGAGCTAGATCATGTCTTAATCTTGTGTTTTCACCTTCAACTCGGGTCATGTAAATTTTACAAATAATTTGGTTTCCTGCGGAAATCGATATTGGATAAACTTTCGGGCCATCGGTGACATAAAAATAGCATTGCCATTGACTAACTAACTCGCATAAAGGCTCAAATGTTTTGGCACTATGGTTTCCTAGGTACACAACGTGTTAAATTTAAGTTTAAAAAGATAAATTTTCCCCCCTACCTACTTAGGTGGACTTTGTTTGTGTAGTAGGGGTTTCTAACCGCCGAAAATTAATGTCGAAGATTAACTACTTATGGTTGAATGAAAATGCCGATCGCATTATGAACTCTCGCAGCAGTTGACGGAGGTCGATCGAGCAAACTACCTCCCAAATACAAACTCGTCGAACTTCCCCCATCCAAATTTAAAGCCTCCACAGCACCCATTTGCTGCAATATCTGCGCCAGTTCTGCGAAATTTGGCCCCGCCCCGCCCGCACGATTATGCACCGCTACAATCAGCAAATTCCCCGCAGCATTTCGCCCGATCGCACTTCTAATTGCTGTCTGTCGAACATAGGCATCACTAAACCCTTCCGCCTTCGCATCCAGCACAACTCGACTGTTTTGAACTAACACCGGCCCGCCGCCGAGAATGTAAGGGAAACGGTTAAAATCATCAGGAAAAGTGTTAGTTTCTAAACGCAATAAAGTGCCGATCGAAAGTTGAGGTACAGGAGAAAAATCCGAACGTAAAACCAAAATATAACCGTTAGCTGGAATGGGAAAAGTTGTTGTTCCTGGCGCACCTCCGGGGGATTGGCTGACAACTCGTGAAGCGAAGCTATCCCGTAGGGAATCGCCCGCAACTGTCACAACTATTTCATTGCCAGACAACGGAGTATAAGTTGTTCCCCAATCAGGAGTGTAGCGACCTATTCCCGGTTGTACGTAGGCACTATTGAGATGAGAAACGGGCAAAGGTTGATTGGTCGGAGTGATCAAAGTTTCTTGCAAAGTTAAACGATCGATCGCAAATTCTCCGCCATCGTTCCAGGCGATCGCCCCCCGGTTCAATATCGGCCCGGAAAGCCATTTATTGTCCCGCCGAATTGCCCCTAAAGCTAAGCGATTAATTCGATTGAAAAAACCTGCATTAATCGCAGCAACCGCACCCGAAACTTCTGCTGTTTGCAATAAAGGTGCAGTGCCTTGCTCGGCAGGCGGATTGCTGAGAATTGGTCGAATCTTTACACCGGGTTGACGCGGATTAACTTCTAAACAAACTACTGGAAAACGAGCAGTTCCTAAATTTTGATACTGCTGCCGCCACTGCACACCGGGCGCCCAAACAATGTTTTTTTCTACTAACGAATCTGGCCGAATGTCGATAACTAATCGATAGGGATTTCCCAGGCTGAAAACTTGTGGCCGCCAACCTAAAGGAATCTTCACTTTGACTTTGGTTTGAGCGCCGTCAGGTTCGACTTTTAGTGATAGCAATTGTTTGCTGGTTTGAAAAGTGCCCTGAAGTAAAGCGGGAGCGACTTTGGCATCGATCGCGATCGACCATTCTTGACCGGCGATCGGCTGTAATGGCGTTATTTGCAGCGGGAGAGTGGGTTTGGTCGGGTCGTCTGGTGTTTCAAGGTTTGGCGCTGCGGGGGTTCTCGGTGAGATAGCGGGCTTTGTGGGGTCGTCGGGGGGGTTGGGTGTGGGTGTCGGCGACGGGCTTGGTTTATCGACAAAGTGGACTTGCCAGGGAGTTGGTCGATCGAGATCTACTACAATGCGATCGCCCGATTCTATTTCTGCTTGCCGAATTCCGGTAACACTTGCAGTTTGAGAAGTAATTTTTAAAATATTCCCATCAGCAGATATCTCCCAGCCCGCAAGTCTAGCAAAATCGGTAACATCTAAGTAACGATACGAGCCTGTTGCCCGCGCTGCTAAGCTTTGAGCGCCGATTAAAGATACGGAAAACCACTGCACTGGTTGTTTGGCACTGTCGGCGCTGCTGAGCAAATCCACTCCCGCACTTTGCATCAATCCAACATCAGCAATCCAAGTTCGGAAATTCGCAGAAGTGCTGTTTGTCGGCTGCTGAGTCCAAGCTAGGGGCAGAATGCGGCCGTTTAGAGAAACTTGGCGGCCTTGTCTAATTATCGAAGATGCCGGTACAGATTGAGCCAAAAGCCTAGAGTCCGACAGGGGTTTCAACCCCTGTCTCATAGTTAAAGTTTTCTCAAGAGAACTATCGCTCAATATTTCAGTCGGTTTCAACCGACTTTCGCTATCAGCCAGGGAATTCATTCCCTGGCGGGAGATCGAAGCATGAATCAGCCCAGCCCTCTCCCCCTGTTGTGCTCTTCCGGGTGGATTCCAGAGCAAAGACGGGGCGATCGCCAGTACGGGTAAAATCGAAACTGACAATATTGAACGCCAACAGGACAAATTACATTTCACAGCTTACAACTCACAATTTCATTCCTAAACGCATGGGTATCTAGAAACTCGGAATATCCGTATGTTTCTTCTTACTAAACGGCGCTAATGGCGCTAAAGCCGTACTACGAAATGCTCACCTCGGAATAGAAATCACAAACTCCGAACCCTGCCCAACAGAAGAATTCACGAGTAACGTACCTCCATGTTTTTCCACAACAATTTGGTGGGCGATCGACAATCCTAATCCGGTTCCTTGACCCACAGCCTTGGTTGTGAATAAGTGGTTAAAGATGTTTTCCTTGACTTGGGCCGACATCCCCACTCCATTATCCTTAATGCGAATCAAAACCTGATTTTTGGATTCGCTTAGAACAGTCTGAACCGTGATTTGATTAGGTAGGGCTTTAATTTCACTAAAACTCCGCCCCTTATTTGACTCTTCCAGAGCGTCAATGGCATTAGCCAGCACATTCATAAATACCTGGTTCAACTGTCCGGGAAAGCATTTCACTAGGGGCAAGTTACCATACTCTTTCACAACTTCAATCGCAGGGCGGAACTCGCTGGCTTTTAAACGGTGCTTGAGAATCAGCAGAGTGCTGTCGAGTCCATCATGAATATTGAAAGAAACTGGTCGATCGCTATCTGCCCTCGAAAACGTTCTCAGACTCGTACTGATATTGCGAATGCGCTCGACCCCCTCTTTCATCGAGCCAATCAATTTGGGCAAATCTTCTCGCAAATACTCCAAGTCCATATCCTTAATTTCTGTTTCAATTTCCCCTCCCGGATTAGGAAACTTTTCTTGATACAAATCAATCAAATTGAATAAATCCCCCACGTATTCTTGAGCTGGTTGCAAGTTGCCGGCGATAAAGCCTACGGGATTGTTAATTTCGTGGGCTACCCCTGCGACTAAATTTCCCAGAGCAGACATCTTCTCACCCTGCACCAATTGCAACTGCATCTGTTTAAGATCCTGGATAGAGTGCTCTAGTTTTTGACTGTAATCCTGAGATTGTTGATAAAGCTGTTGAGATTGCTGATACAAGCGCGCGTTTTCCAGCGAGATGGCAGCTTGGGAGCAGAGGATGTTGAGGAGGGCGACGCGATCGCCAGTGAATGCCCCTGTCGTCAGATTATTTTCCAAATACAGAATTGCCATCATTTTGCCTTGATGGATAATCGGAGTACAGAGGATGCTCTTAGGTTGGTGCTGCTTGATATAGGGGTCAGCAGTAAATATTAATTCAGTCTTGACATCATCGAAAACTAGGGTTTTATGGGTGCGTTTAACGTAATTAATCACAGTCTGGGGAATTGATTGGCTCTCCTCGATCCCAATAGTTTCTTGCAGAAGACAGCCTTGGCGATCGCTACAGTGGACAGCAATTTTCCAGTCGTCCTCTTCTTTCAAAATCAATACTCCTGTTTGAGCGCCTGCATTTTGAATCGCCACTTCCATCAGGGTAGTGAGCAATTGTTCAAGCTTTATTTCGCTAGACAGAGCTTGATAAGCTTTGATAACCGTGGGTAAATCTAGGACTGCGATGCTGGTACTCCCAGTAATTGTTTTGTGATTAGTAGAAATGAATGAAGTCTGATTGGAGGTAGTACCTTCCCCGAAGGAACGAGCTTTTTCCTGTTGTAAGATAGGGGCCAGAAGTTGGGGATAGCGTTGTTCTAGATCGTCGATTTTTGCTTTCGCTCCCCAACGAGCATAAGCATAGTAAGCATCTATTAGATATACCTGGCCCACTTTTTCTTTCCCCCATGCCAAGTAAAATTTAGCAGCCAATTCATTCGCCAGAGCTTCTTCGTTGAGATAATCGTTTTCTTTAGCAAGAAAAATGGCGCGATCGTAAGTCTCCATCGCCGACACATTTTCACCCAGCGCTCGGAACAGTTCGGCTTCCACTAGGGAAAATTTGTGCGAGAAATTCATGGGGGCGTGATGCGCCCATTTATGAAGGGTTTCTTGGTTGCTTTTCACTTTTTCCAGATGTTCTTGTTTCTCTTCGCAGGAACCCTCCTCCCTACAAACTCCCAGCCGTGCTAGAGAGTCATAAAAGTAGAACATCGGCACGTTGAGCATACCCGTCACCGCGTCTAAATACTGTTCGGCTTGCCGAGCATTTTCTAAAGCTTGCTCGGTTTCTCCAAACAGGTAACACACAAGCATTTTATGAAAGTAAAAATAGTGGAGTCCGTTGCGATCGTTTGCTTGGATGTGAAAGGGGAGCATTGTTTCTTCATTGTAGGCATCTCCCACAAATTGACATGGATTTTCCGATCGCCCGAGCAGATTTAATAAAGCCTGATGAACGATTTGAGTATAATTTAACGCTGCTTCTTGTTTGAATTGAACCAGCGCATGGCAGTAGGTCGCTACTTCCTCTTCTAGCCCCGCGATTTCTCGACCGATTAAATATGAATATTGAGAGATTTCTTTGGCTGAATATCCCAATTCAAGTTCTCCCGTTTCCAGTCCTATCGCGTAACCCTCTTTTAAAAGAGGGATAGTTTCTTTGACATGATGTTTACCATGTATGATGTGAACGCCGACTGTATAAAAGACTTTGGTTTTGAGGTAATTGGCATTAAATAGCTCCACAATATTTAACGCCAATTGCCCAAATTCACACCCTGTTTCAATGTCTTGAACTACACCGCTTAATACCAATCCATACAAGCCGTAAGCAAATGCTGATAAGGGAGCATTCCCATAACTAACCGATAAATTAACCATTTCCACAATAACCAACGGCAGGAGAAGTGGAGCCGTGATGTAGGCTGGAGAAACTAAAGCTGAGAGAATCCGCAAGGCTGCTTGCTTTTGGAGATTTTCCATTTCTGGCAAATCAATAAACTCCGCGATTTTTTTACCCGCAAAAAGTGACGCGGTTTGTTCTAGTCCCTGCTGAATATCTGCCGGAGTTGGATTTTCTGGGAAGCAGATTCCCAAGAGTTTGAGAACTGCTAACCCCATTTCAACGGCTTGTTTGGGTTTGACTTGCGCCGTACAGGCAGATAGCTCGATTTCATACACTTTCACCTTATCGAGCAGCGTTCTGGCATTGTGCAGGACTAAATCGGCTAATTCCTCCATGTCCTGAAAATCATAGCTCAGGTATGCAGTTTCTGCCCCTAATACGTGGAGATCGAGGGCTGTTTCATAGTGAGTTTGCCAGCTATGGGGAGCTAGGATTTGCCTGCCAAAACTTAAATATTTGCGTGCAGCAGCATAAGCAGTAGCAGTCTTCGCCTTGCGTCCCGCGATCAAATTCAACTCAGCCAGTTCGTAACGCTGGGTGGGTTCGGCAATTAAATCAACACCATAATTCAACTGGTTGACTATATTAAAAATTTGCTCTTCCCTTTCTGTTCTCGGAGTATTAATCAACAAAAGTTGACCAATATTGAGGTGAGTGGATTGTTTCTGGGATTCGGGAATCAAAACGTAAGCTGCTTGCTGTACGCGATCGTGCAGAAATTTGTAATAACACGAGTCGGGATTCTGGAACCACGAGTCAGAAGTATTGCTTTCTCCTTCTGAATTCTGATTTATGAATTCAAACTCCTCTGAAGTGAAAAATTTATAAACTTCAGTTAGTGGGAGAATCAACCCTGCTTGCAAAGCAGGCCACAAGTTGGCTGCCGTCTCTGACGAAGATTTTTCACAAACTACCGCCAGCGTTGCTAAATCGAATTCGTTGCCAATGCAGGCAGCTAACTTTAAAACTTCTTGCGTCTGGGATGGCAACTTTTGCAATTGAAGCGCCATGAACTCGACAACATCATCTGTTAGGGCTAAGGTTCGTACTGTGGCAATATCGCACTGCCAATACCGCGCCTCAAAATTAAAGGTAATTAACCCATCTTCATGCAAAGATTTGAGAAATTGCGTGCTAAAAAATGGATTGCCTTGAGTTTTTTGATCGACCAGTTCTGTTAAGGGCCGAGCCAACGCTCTAGAACAAACTAAAGTATCGGCAATCAAACAATTTAAATTGAAGCAATCGAGCGGCGCGAGGGTAATGGTGTTTACCGTAGCTCCCGTTTGTTGAATGTCGGATAATGTCAGCACCAAAGGGTGTACGGGACTGACTTCGTTATCTCGATACGCTCCAATTAATAAGAGATAGCGCCGATCGCGATCGCTCGTCAGAAGTTGAATCAAGTTCAATGAGGCTGAGTCCGCCCATTGCAAGTCATCTAAGAAGATGACGAGGGGATGTTCTTTGGTTGTGAAGAGTTGAATGAACTTCTCTAATAACCGATTGAAGCGATTTTGGGCAGCACTGCCGACGAGTTCTGGTGCCGGTGGTTGCTCGCCGATAATCCGCTCTAGTTCGGGAATTACCTCAACGATTACCTGAGCATTCTCGCCCAATGCTGCCAGGATTTGAGTCTTCCACTGCTCAACTTTAGCATCTGTTTCGCTCAGCAATTGCTTCATTAAATCGCGAAAAGCTTGTACAAAAGCTGAGAAGGGTTGGCTGCGCCCAAATTGGTCGAATTTGCCTTTGATGAAGTAGCCTCTAGCTGCGACAATCGGTTTGTGAACTTCGTTGACTACGGCGGTTTTGCCAATGCCTGAGAAGCCAGCCACCAGCATCATTTCGGCGCTTCCTGCACTCACGCGATCGAAGGCTGCCAGTAGGGAGAATACTTCGTTCTCTCTACCATATAATTTTTCGGGAATGATGAAGCGATCGCACAAATCTCGCTGCCCTAGTTTAAAAGAGGCGATTTCTCCAGTTTTTTGCCACTGGTACAAACAAGTTTCCAAATCGTACTTGAGTCCGATCGCACTTTGATACCTATCTTCAGCATTCTTCGCCATCAGTTTGCTAACAATTTCCGACAGCACCAATGGAACGCTATTGTTGAGGTGATGAACTGGGATAGGCTGCTTGGCAAGGTGACAGTGTACTAACTCTATCGGATCGTCGCTTTGGAAAGGCAACTGTCTGGTGAGCAGTTCGTAGAATGTGACTCCCAGAGAGTAGAAATCCGTTCGGTAGTCAATGCCTCGGTTCATTCGCCCAGTTTGTTCTGGAGATATGTAAGGTAAAGTGCCTTCGAGGACGTTGGGATTTTGAATTTCTTGGGTTTGGCGCGGCAACAGGGAAGCGATGCTAAAGTCAATCAGCTTAACTTGTTTGCTGGCGGGGTTAATTAGAATGTTGGCAGGTTTGAGGTCTTTATGGATGACGTGGTGGCGATAAAGTCCGTCGAGCGAGTTAGCAATTTGAATGGCAATGGGAAGAAACTCGTTAATAGGCAAGCCTTTGAGGGGTTCGTTGCTCGCGAACACTAAACTAGCGAGGTAGCTACTTAAGGAAATTCCCCCAAAGTCTTCCATCACCAGAGCATAGTGGTTATTGTAAGTCTCCAGGCTGTATGCCTTGACAGTGCCGGGGATCTCTAAGTTTTTAGCAATGACGTACTGGTTGCGGAAATGAACCAGTTCGTTGAAGCGAGGAAAGTCATTTCGCAGCAGTTTAATCACGACTGGCTGCTGATCGTCCGAGCGAAGGCCACGATAAACTAGAGTTCGATTACCTGCGTATATTTGTTCGTTAATATGATATCCGAGAAAAATATTTGTTATACTAGCCATACTTACGTATTCCTACTGCTTCTGTCTAGCTGAAGCTTTTTAGAGTTACTATCCACTATTTTCGCTCTATCGGCCGTGCTATTGATTAACTATCTTTAGTTTAATCTACTTTGTAGCTTAAATTATGAAAAAGCTATTTTTCCAACAAAATTTAATATTTTATGTAAGAGATGTTGATACTATAGTTGAGACTAAGTAGAAAATGAAGGATGCTAACGCTGATTGAACGACAACGGTTCATTAAATAGGAATTTAAAAAGCTAATTAATAGGCGTGGCATCATTAAGGGTGGATTTTTGACACTCTGGACCCTAAAGAAACTGAGATTTTTGATTAAAAGAGGCGACTTGTTGATACAGGATTTCTCCAGCCTCAGTAGAGGTCATCTGTCCGCAAGCATTAGGGTGTCACCCCAAGTTCCCCTATGCCCTACGGTACGCATTTTATTCGGGAGGATATTTCTAGCTGCATGATGAGGGCGATCGCAAACACACTGTTCTCAAGCTTCATTAACAGCAATAAACTTTTGTTTGTGACCGTAATTTTTGAATTTTATTAAGCATTGAGCCGATTAATTACGCTTAGTTTATCATACCATATAATTATAAATTATGTGCAATTAATCTCAATATTTTACAACTATTCACTCTTGAGTGAATTCCCCCGTGTCCCTTGCAAGCCGGCTAAAGTCTCGCTCGTTTTCCGTTTACCGACCTTCTTTTATAAAAAATAGAAATGAAATGTCCCAAATGCAATCCACTTAAATCCGTAAAAACGGCAACCATTGAGCTAAATAAAATTACCCATGTCAAGTTTGTGGGCGTCAGTCGATTTGAGATTTGAGATTTGAGAGTTACGGGAGAGATGGATCTGGAAGCTTTAACAAGAGTCTAAAATTTTTGCCTCTCCACGACTTTTGTCAGAAAGTCAAGCATCCGTTTTTGGGCGTGGTCAAAAAGGCGGCGCTGGCTCTACCAGATGCTCCTAATTTCTCAGAAATCGTTGAAATAACCTTCATTGATGAGTTACAAACGTTTGTGGGTAAAAAAATACAAATTAGAGTTATGCACAACAGTCAACCTTTTCCGGCTAGGCATCTTAGGCTGGGTTCTGGACGATCGCGGACAAGACTTGCGCGCAAACTCTGACTGTAATCGGTGAAATTTTATCAATTTTTTGATACACTTGATTTTCGCGGCTTGAGAGTTGACTGCACAATAAGACAGGTTTCACCAGTTGTGAACCGCGCTGCTACATTGCACCTACCGACTGAGCGGGCAGGTGGCTTTTGTGTCTGCGGGCGCTGACGAAAGCAACTCAACAGCGCAGCAAGCAAAATAACGCTAAAGTCAATATCTACCTGTGTTCGCTGCAAGGCTACCCTTGCGGACTAAGGAAAAACACACACAAAAAACTCGTGAAGCGCAGCTATCCCGTAGGGAATCGCCTGCAATGTATCTAGTTGCAGGGCGGCGATTGCCCAAAGAATCACTGCTTTTTAACAGCAGGGTATTCTAGGAGACATCTCCGAGAGGATGCGAGCGAGATAATTTAAAATCGGCAAACAGGGTTTCAGTGCTAAGTACAGGCCGCATAGACGTAAATTTTTAATCAAATCAGCTTCCAATGTGCTGTCTTAAAGTTTACTAGGCTCCCACCGCTCGGCAGCCTTCTCTCTCCGAGCTATAAAAACGCATCAACCACACAATCACGGAAATAACATTCAATCAACATGGGTAACACGATCGATCCAAACAGAAACGTGCATCAGACTCAGCGAGGAACTCCATTCGCCGGCCAAAGCTGGTTAGTGGAAGAAAGAGATGCCTGCGGTGTGGGCTTTATTGCCAACCAAAGCGGCGAAGCTACCCACTCGATTATTGAGAAAGCCCTCCCTGCTTTAACTTGTCTGGAACACCGCGGCGGTTGCAGCGCCGACCAAGATTCCGGCGACGGTGCGGGTTTGATGACCGCGATTCCTTGGGAATTGCTGGATACTTGGTTTGCCGAACAGGGAATTGTGCCTCCCGCACGGGAAAACTGCGGCGTGGGAATGCTGTTTCTGTCTCAAGATAAATTTCAAGCGACTATAGCGCGGCAGGTGGTTGAGCAAGTTCTGACCGATCGCGGGCTGAAACTTTTGGGATGGCGCAAAGTTCCCATTGTACCATCGGTTTTGGGCCCGCAAGCGCTAGAAAATCAACCTCAAATCGAACAAGTAATAGTCAGTTCACCGCAATTAGCCGGAGACGAACTCGACAGACATCTATTTTTGGCGCGCCGCACGATCGGACACGCGCTGTCAAATCGCCCCAACTTCACCCGCCGAGACTTTTATACTTGCTCTTTTTCCTGCCGCACGATCGTCTATAAAGGCATGGTGCGATCGGCTGTATTGGCAGAATTTTACCCTGACCTGAAAAATCCCGCTTATAAAAGCTCCTTTGCCGTCTATCACCGGCGCTTCAGCACCAACACGATGCCCCGCTGGCACTTAGCCCAGCCGATGCGCTTGCTGGGACACAACGGGGAAATTAACACGCTGTTGGGCAATATTACCTGGATGAACGCGCGGCAAGCGAATTTAGCTCACCCCAATTGGACTCAAGCTGATATCGACACATTCAACCCAATTGTCAATTCCGAAAGCAGTGATTCGGCAAACTTGGACAACGTGATGGAGTTGTTGGTGCATTCCGGCCGCACCCCCCTAGAATCCCTGACAATTCTAGTACCAGAAGCTTACAAAAATCAGCCGGATTTGGCTGACTATCCCGAAATTGTCGATTTTTACGAATATTACAGCGGCGTTCAAGAACCTTGGGACGGCCCCGCACTGCTGGTGTTTAGCGACGGCAAACAAGTAGGTGCTACGCTCGATCGCAACGGTTTGCGGCCGGCCCGCTACTGCATTACTAAAGACGGTTTGGTAATTGTGGCTTCCGAAGCAGGAGTTGTCGATATTCCCGAAGCAGATATTGTCGAAAAAGGCCGTTTGGGGCCCGGACAAATGATTGCAGTTGACCTGCAAACTCAAGAAATTCTCAAAAATTGGCAACTCAAGCAGCGCATTGCTAAGCGGCACCCCTACGGCGAATGGCTGAAACAAAACCGCGAAATCTTGCAGCCGCAGCCTTTTGCCGAAACAGCAACCCTCGACTCGCAGACGCTGTTGGCAACCCAAACTGCTTTTGGCTACACAGCAGAAGATTTGGACATGGTGATCGTCGAGATGGCGAGTTCTGGGAAAGAACCCACTTTCTGCATGGGCGACGACGCTCCCTTGGCTGTGTTGTCAGAAAAGTCTCAGTTGCTGTACAACTATTTCAAACAGCGGTTCGCTCAAGTGACAAATCCGCCGATCGACCCCCTGCGCGAGGGGATGGTGATGTCGCTGACGATGAATGTGGGCCTGCGGGGCAATTTACTGCAAACAGTACCAGAAAATGCCAAGCGGCTGAAAATTGATTCGCCCGTACTCAACGACGCTGAACTGTCTTTCTTGAAAGAGCAAAAGTCTTTCACCGCAACCGAATTGTCAACGCTTTACAAAATTGCTGCCGGGCCTGGAGGTTTGAAAACCGCAGTCGAGCAACTTTGTCAAGAGGCGGCTCAAGCGGTGCGCGAGGGTTCGAGAATTCTGATTTTGACCGATCGAATCTCGAAGGCCGAAGGCGAATCTTCTGTTGGATTGAGTGCAGAATGCACTTATATTCCGCCCTTCCTGGCAGTTGGCGCGGTTCACCACCACTTAATTAGCGTCGGCCTGCGGATGCAAACTTCGCTGGTTGTGGATACCGCCCAGTGCTGGAGCACTCACCACTTCGCTTGTTTGATTGGTTACGGTGCGGTGGCTGTTTGCCCTTACTTGGCATTGGAAAGCGTGCGCGCCTGGTGGTCTGACACCAAGACTCAAAACTTGATGCAGCACGGCAAAGTTCCCAATATTACGGTGACACAAGCTCAAGCTAAATACCGCACAGCGGTGGAAAATGGGCTGCTGAAGATTCTCTCGAAAATGGGGATTTCGCTGCTGTCTAGCTATCAGGGGGCGCAAATCTTTGAGGCGATCGGCATTGGCGGTGATTTGCTCGATTTGGGTTTCAAAGGCACTGTTTCCCGCATCGGCGGTTTGAGTGTGGCGGAACTGGCTAACGAGGTAATGTCTTTCCACAGTCAGGCTTTCCCAGAATTGCACCTCAAAAAGCTGGAAAACTTCGGCTTCGTGCAGTACCGCCGGGGCGGTGAATATCACATGAACAGCCCGGAAATGGCGAAGGCTTTGCACAAGGCTGTGACTACTTTTAAGGCTCAGACTAACGGTAACGGCAATGGGGCCGAACCAAAAATGACACCAATTGGTGACAAAAATGGTGAAAGTGCCTACGACCATTACGAGGTTTACAAGCAACAGCTCGAAAACCGGCCGGTAACAGCTTTGCGGGATTTGCTCGATTTCCAGAGCGATCGCCCTCCCATTGCGATCGAAGATGTAGAATCTGTAGCAGATATTGCCAAGCGGTTCGCCACCGGCGGTATGTCCCTCGGCGCTTTGTCCCCAGAAGCCCACGAAACGCTAGCGATTGCGATGAACCGCATCGGCGGCAAATCTAACTCCGGCGAAGGCGGCGAAGACCCGGTGCGCTACAAAGTGCTAAACGATGTGAGTGCGGCGGGTTTATCACACACGCTACCTCACTTAAAAGGTTTGCAGAACGGCGATACAGCTTCTTCATCCATCAAACAAGTAGCTTCGGGACGCTTCGGGGTGACTCCTGAGTACCTGATGAATGCCAAACAAATCGAAATTAAAATCGCACAAGGTGCGAAACCAGGTGAAGGCGGTCAATTGCCAGGGGCGAAAGTGAGCGAGTACATTGCTTATTTGCGCCGATCGAAACCGGGTGTTACGCTGATTTCGCCTCCTCCTCACCACGATATTTATTCGATCGAGGATTTGGCGCAGTTGATTTTTGACTTGCACCAAATCAATCCAAAAGCGGGAGTTTCGGTGAAGTTGGTGTCGGAAGTCGGCATCGGGACTGTAGCCGCCGGTGTCGCCAAGGCAAATGCTGATGTGATTCAAATTTCCGGTCACGACGGCGGCACGGGTGCTTCGCCACTGAGTTCGATTAAGCACGCAGGTTCTCCGTGGGAACTCGGATTGACAGAAGTTCACCGCGTGCTGATGGAAAATAAATTGCGCGATCGAGTTTTGCTGCGCGTTGACGGTGGTTTTAAGAGTGGCTGGGACGTGATTGTAGGCGCTTTGATGGGCGGCGAAGAGTACGGTTTCGGCACGGTGGCAATGATTGCAGAAGGCTGCATTATGGCTCGCGTTTGCCACATGAATAGTTGTCCGGTGGGCGTGACAACTCAACAAGAACACTTGCGGAAACGGTTCCCTGGAACGCCGGAGCACGTTGTTAATTTCTTCTATTTCGTAGCACAAGAAGTGCGGAGTTTGCTGGCGAAATTGGGTTATAAGTCGATCGCCGATATCATCGGCCGCGCGGATTTGCTGAAAATGCGCGATGGGGTGAAACTAACTAAAACCCAAGCGATTAATTTGGATTGTTTGACCAAGTTACCGGATACTAAGAGCGATCGATCTTTCTTGATACACGGCGACGTACACACCAACGGGCCAGTGTTAGATGATGATTTGCTGGCGGATGCTGAGATTCAAAGTGCGATCGCCAATCACGGCACTGTTAGCAAGAGTGTAAAATTGGTGAATACCGATCGCACTGTGGGAGCGCGTTTGGCAGGTGCGATCGCACAGCAACACGGCAACACCGGCTTTAGCGGTCAAATCACCCTCAATTGCACAGGTAGCGCGGGCCAAAGCTTCGGCGCATTCAATTTGCCGGGGATGACGCTGGTACTGTCAGGCCAAGCCAATGACTACGTTGGTAAAGGAATGCACGGTGGCGAAATCGCGATCGCACCGCCGACTGGTGCGACTTATGATGCTTCCGAAAATGCGATCGTCGGTAACACTTGTTTGTACGGTGCGACGGGCGGAACTCTGTTGGCTGCGGGTAAAGCGGGCGAACGGTTTGCGGTGCGTAACTCGATGGCGAAAGCTGTGATTGAAGGTGCGGGCGATCACTGCTGCGAGTACATGACTGGCGGCGTGATTGTCGTGTTAGGAAAAGTCGGCCGCAACGTCGGGGCTGGAATGACTGGCGGCTTGGCTTATTTCCTCGATGAAGATGGGAGTTTTCCGGCTCATGTCAACGGGGAGATTGTGAAGATGCAGCGCGTTTGTACGGCGGCTGGGGAGGCGCAATTGAAGGAGTTGATTGAGGCTCAGTGCGATCGAACTGGCAGCAAGAAAGCTGAGAAGATTTTAGCAAATTGGTCGGAATATTTGCCTAAGTTCTGGCAAGTTGTGCCGCCGAGTGAAGCGAATTCGCCGGAGGCTTCGGAACAAAAGATTGCTGTGGAAGTGTAATTTTGTAGCTGGTTAAATAGATGAGGGGCGACGGGAGTTGCCCCTTTTTTAATCTACTCAAGTTACACTAGGGTGTAATCTTTAACTGCCTCGCTCTGAAGGAATTCTTGATAAGCCGATTCATCTCCAAAAGAGTCGATCGAAACCTGAGCTTTTGGCATTGGTATCAGCGGAGTTTCGACGGGGACATATTTGCAGTATCCAACTACAATCGCCTCAAACTCGTTATTAGGTATTGCCGTTGGGTACTCTTCCACCCTCACCACTTCCCAGTCTCCAGTGCGGTAGTGGGTGCTAGAACCGGAACCGTCAGCGCTGTGAAACTCCAGCAATCTGTACCCGGGTGCGGGGATAGGTGCGTTGGATGAGTCAAAATACTCTGCAAGGATATCAGTGTATGCCCCTGTGTGGGCTAACAACCTATTATCTGCCCCTTCATCTTCAGTCCATTCGGCACGAAAAATCATGTATTTTCTACCCATTAGTTAATCCTCCTCGCTTTCTTCCAGGTAATCGGGGAATTCGGTTTTGCCATTGAAAACGCAATTCCACTTGAGAACATGATTGTTTTGGTTGCGCTCAATCCGTAACAACTTCCAACCATATTTTTTTTCCATTGCTGTACATCGCCAGCGATCGGTAACGGAATGGTTAGAGGTGACTTGTTCTGGCTGTTGGTTTTCACTCACAATGCTTCTAACTCTCGATCGCTAACCCGAACTAGCAAATCACCAACTTCGCAATTTAGAACCTCACACAGCCGATCTAAAGTGTCCAAGGGAATAGATTTTGCCTTGTTTCTCTCGATTTTTTGAATGTTAGCCAGCGACATCTCCAGTATTCTAGCTAACTCGTTTTGGGAAATCGATCTTGATGTCCTGACATCTTTAAGCCTGATTTTCACAACCATTAATTAATAACTACTCAATTAAATACTTTAGCTTACTCACAGTAGTCTAACCATTAGTATGTATTATGTAAAGAGTACCAATGAATATGTAATTATCATGAGGCTAATCAGTGATAGTGTTACTAAGGGTTGGCATACTAGCTGTAGTGCCAAGCCGGAAACGTGACTGCCTGGCAGTGCCTGCTACTAAAGATTACCGGAAATCCTTGCTATCAAAGACTTTGAATATTTTGGGGTACATCCAGACCCCATGTAGAGCGCAGATACAGCCACAGTGCAGCAACGATACTCCCGCAGCAGGTGAGAGAAGAAGTGAGAATTAGTGGCGATCGCTTCTCTACAATTGTTTTTAGGACAGGCGCGATCGCCCATAAAGATAAAATAGTGAATTCAGAATCTCCATATTTGATAATTATTGCCTGTTCTCGCCGCAAACTTTTTGACACAAACTTGCTGCCTGCCATAGAAAGATACGACGGCCCGACATTTCGTCTGTTACGGCGTTTTCTGCGGGATCAACCGTCAGCGCCCTTGGATATTTATATTTTGTCAGCGAAGTTTGGACTGATACCGAGTGACTATCCGATTCCAGATTATGACGAAAAAATGACAAGAGATCGATCGCGCCAACTGCAACCAGAGGTCATTGCTAAACTCAAACATATCCTCAACGCCAAGCCATATCAACAACTTTGTATTTGTCTAGGTCGAGATTATTTCCTTGCACTGGATAAATACGATATGCTAATTAAATCAGGATTAATTGTGCGAATTGCCACAGGCTCATTAGGCAAAAAGCTGTCAAGTTTACATGATTGGTTATACGGGAAGCCCCCGGAACTCTCTCGCTGTTGGCAGGCTGCTGCTGGACCAGGGAAAGCCAGTATTAAAGGGATTGAGGTTGTGTTGACACCAGCACAAGTGCTTGATGTAGCACGTCAGGCGTTAGCAGAAGGCAAGGGCAAGCCTGGTTGTTACCAGGCTTGGTATGTGTTAGTTGGCGATCAACGAGTATCGCCGAAGTGGGTGGTGAGTCTGTTGACAGGATTGCCTGTCAGTGATTTTCATTCAATTGCGGCTAGGCGAATGCTAATCCAGTTAGGAATTGAAGTGAGGAGTGAATGAATCAGCAAGACGGTCAGGATTACATAACAGAGCAAGGAGTGATAGCCGATTTACAGACTCAGCCTCACTTGATGATTAAGTTACAGGAAAATGCGCTTCTTGTTGCGGAGAGTCTGCGGGATAACTATTTCGCAAATACTGCAAAATTTGTCACACACTTGCGACAAGCAATGCGCCAGGCCCAGTTAGGACAAAGAGAACAAATCCTTAATGCTAAAGCCATCAACGATCTAGATTGGCAGAAGGTTCAGGGTGAAGTTGTCACCTTTATTGATGGGGGTCTTGGTCAGGTTCAAATGTCAAGTCCAGTTCCTATTCTTCTGCGAGTAGGTTCTTATCGTGTACGAACTGGGGAAAGTAATCTAGCTGAACGCGAGCAGTTTGGTTATTATCCCGTTATTCTTGGCGATTTAGAAGGGGGTAGTAAAGAAAGGAAAGATTTTCCTGATATTATCCGAATTACTGCTGAACTGTTGGGGGGTCTATCAGCTTTAAAACGTACACCTGATTTACGAGTTTTAATGTTTCATGGTCCGCTCGTTTACATGATGAGTGGTTATGCTGGACATACACCTTTCACGGAAAAAGACATTGACCTTTTTTTGAGCCATTACGCACAGGAACCTGAATTAGCTCAAGAGCTTAAGGAAAGGTTTATGCGAGAAGCAAAATTAGATATTTATTCACAAATTGCGCCCGACCGCTCTGATGAGTGGGTAAAAAGAAGACTATTTGAACCTTTATCGTGGATTTCATTTCTGTATCGTCAATTAATTGAAGAAGCCGGAAAACGAAAACCCCAAACAATTATTGTTGGTGTAGTGGAACGGGGTGGAGAATTACGAGAATTCAGTGAAACCATTTTGCTGAAAAGAATCTTCCGAAATTTACGAGATAAAGGTAATGAAAATTACTTTAATAATTTATACGATCGTAAAGATCTCACTTCTGAAAAAGCCTTATTAGACAGACTAGGCTACACAGATGCTCTACTGCTATCTATGTTACTGGAACCTGGTCAGTTTTCCGAACCTTGGGAGATCCAAAATAAATATGCCGGACTAACTAAAGGTAAAATTTCCTTACCTGATGAGTCTTATAAAACAGATGCAGATTGGAGTTGCCTGAAATCATCTCATAAAATTGGATTTCCTAAAGTTCAAGGGTGCTATGTAAAAGTTTCAGAAACTACCGAACCATTTAGAGTAGAAGTTTTTGCGGATTTAGGTGAAGACCAGATTATAGAAGCTGCTCGACGCGCTTATTTGTATGCTCGTGTGCTGCCTGGATATGCTTTTCCAGTAGGATTAGACATTGCTGACAAATACGCTAAGATTCCCAACTGGCTAACTGAGTCTTATAGTAAGCTAATCAAGTATCATTTGAGTGTTAGCTTGCAAAATGGACAGATTACTGACGCTCAAATGCGACGCATCATAGTTCAGTCAATTTACATGACCAAGCGGGATTGGTTATTCCGTCCTAATGTTTAGAAGAGAACAAAACTTATGGCAACATCTGCAAAAAAAACACCGCAACTCAACAATCCAGCTCCTAATTCTGTTGCACCTAATCGTTCTGTGGGGACGTTGGTAGGCGAAAGTACAAGTCGCGAGTTTCGACTAGCTGTAACACCTGAAGCTGTCCGCGAACAAGACATCATCGCTGTAGATGCTGAATTGCGTCAATCAGAAAATAATTCCACTGTAGAACAAATTCGTATTTGGGCTAAAGTTCAAACGATTGAACGGATAAATCCTCTTTTTCCCACTGAAGCCGGACATGAATTAGCTGCTACCCGTACAAATCCATTGGATACAGTGCTTTCATTAACCGTGGAAATGGTGACAGCGGTTTGTCAAGTATTAGGTGCTGAACGTGCAGATGGTAGCGGAGGTGGTAAGCTAAACAAACTTCGTTATCCTCCTAAACCAGCTTCCACTGCTTACCGTCCTGAATCACCAGACATTGCTCGCGTGGTTCTTGGGGAATTACAAGACAAGAAAAATCAAAATCGTGCATTAGACATTGCTACTCTTTCCAACCGTTCTGAAGTAAATGTCACAGTAGATGGTCATGCCATTGTCACCCGTCACCTAGCAATTTTAGCCATGACTGGTGCTGGCAAAAGTTGGACAGCGCGGCGAGTTATTGAGCAGTTGGCAGCGAAAAATTATCCCATAGTGATATTTGACCCTCATGGAGATTACACGGGGTTAGCAGATGTTCCAGGTTTGAAGGAAAGAGTGCATCGCTACTACGCACAGTTTCCTATTTTTGAAGAAGACAGCGACACAGTTGCTCAAATTGTGAGTAATCTTGGATATGAACTAACGCCTACCATGCTGACCCGTTTTAGTGATGTCTTTCAGGCGGCTAAGTCTTTTTATATAAAAGACAACGCACAAGAGATGACTCAGCGAGCCGATTGGTTGACTGAACGCATTAACAACCAAAATTTAAAGCAATATGGTGTGCAGCCCAATCTTTGGTTAATTGCTCAGATGGCTGAAGCTGGTGAAGCTGCGCTGCGTGACAACAATGGTCAAGATGACAGACAGCAACTCGAAGATTGGGGCTGGAATGGACTCACCACTTATTCTAAGCGTGACATAGGTACCCTTGAAGGAATTAAAAAGCGTACCAATGCAGCAGCAGCAGCCTTACAACGCATGGAACAGACGAACCAAAAGGTAGCTCGCAGTGGTGCTAAACCGTTACCTACTGACCGCAAAGAATTAGTTAAATACGGTCAAATTAGTGTTGTTTCTTTAGCTGGCTATACAGAAGAATTTCAAGCCACAATCTACAGCATTATTGCTGACAATATTTTTGATGCAAGGGTAAGAGATGAGCTAAAATTTCAAGTGCTCTTACTACTTGAGGAAGCTCATAACTTTGCGCCTGGAAATGCAAACACAACCGCACAAAAACGATCTATTAATGTTACCAGACAGATTGCTCAAGAAGGTCGTAAATTCGGTGTAGGTTTGATGTTAATTAGTCAGCGCCCTTCCCGACTCGATGAAACCACTCTCGCCATGTGTAACTCATACATCATCATGCGTATGGTTAACCCTGCTGACCAAAGCTTTGTTCGTAAGGTGATCGAAAGTTTAGGTGAGGAAGAAGTAAAGATGCTTCCCGATTTAGAAAATGGTGAAGCAATTCTATCTGGACAACTTACAAGCTTTCCTGTCCTGGTAAAAATAAAAGAACCTGCTTCCAAAGGCGAACGAGAAGAAAAAGATGCTTTCGATGCTTTGGAGGAAGCCAACGCGGAAAACTCTAAAAAATCAAAATATTCCAAACAGACTAAGGGATAAACTATTTGGAAATCGTCGCTGGTTTCAGTTTAAAAGGAATCAAACCGCGTGTATGGGATAGAACCTCAGAGTATTACCTTCCCCAACTACACGCGGTAATGATTTCCTACGCCGATTTTCACAAAATGCCTAAACGCAGGCGTGAGGCCATGGAAAAGGGATTGCACGAATCTCTGGGTATTCCTACTCAAGTTCAAATTTATCTTGATAACGGTGCTTTTTACTTTATAAAACGTGATGGTGAAACGCCAAGAAAAGAGTATGAAGAGTTTGTAGAAAAAGCTAAACCAGACTGGTATCCTATTCCTCAAGACTTTATTCCTACTCCAAAAATGACATTTAAGGAGCAGAAACAATGTTTTAAGCGCACAATGGAAATGAATCTGGCTTATAAAGACCATCCATCATACATTCCGGTTATTCACATTAGCGAATTGCTTGAAGACTATGTAAATGAAATCAAAGCACATAAGGAATTCTTAGCAAAACCATATATTGCTTTGGGTGGCATTGTACCAAATTTACTACGCGCTCCTAAAGCAATACCTTATCATAAAATTCTATCTAGCATTCAACATATACGCGAAGAATTTAAAAATACAAAACTTCATGTTTTTGGCATTGGTGGCACAGCAACTATACATTTAGCCGCTTTATTGAGCATTAACTCAGTAGACTCAAGCGGTTGGCGCAGTCGGGCGGCGCGGGGGATGATACAATTGCCTGGAACCGGAGAGCGAATTGTGGCTCCTTTAGGTAACTGGAGAGGCCGTCAAGTCAGTCAAGAAGAAGAAAAAAAACTAGAAGAATGTCTCTGTCCAGCTTGTCGTCAGTATAAATTAAATGGACTGAAAATAAGTGGTATGGAAGGTTTTTGTAATCGAGCTACTCATAACTTGTGGATACTACTGGAAGAGGCTCGACTAATTGAAGAGCATCTATATAATAGTGGGAATTATAAGGAGTGGTATAAGGAACACTTAGATAACACCATTTATCGTCCACTGATTGCTCAAATAGTGGAAAATTTGGAATCATCAAAAGAAGTTAGTAAAGGCTAAAGCTATGAAAGTAAGGGTTTGGCGACAATAGCGATCGCACCCTACCCCCTCAAAAAAGCGTGTAAAGCGCAGCTATCGGGCTCTTAATCGATCGCTCAAGAGTCAAAAACGCCACCTCTAAAGCTGAGTTTGCTCTCATTTACTTTGCATATTGTAATTATCACCAAAAGCTATAATTTTTTCTCACTAGCTTTCCGCTGCTCCCTTCGGGTTTTACAGCAAAAGTTAAATACGCCTGAGCTTATCTGCACTGAGCGAAAAGTTTTGTTACAATAGGTAAGCTGTTACAAATCGTAACTTATGCTGGTTTCTATTTTAATAATTGACGTTGCCCTCGTTGCCTGGTCTTTGCACTTAATGCAGGAGGCGATCACGCAACGGGAATTTTCACTAATGCTAGCCGGCACCCTAGTTGCGGTCTCAGCCGCCGCCCTGCTAGTCGTGTACTTCCTCATGGGGTCTTGTTTGAGCCATTTGACCGAAATATCGCAACACACTTACTAAATCATAGTAGGGGATTGACCATTGTCCAGAAGCGAGGAGACTTTTTTGAAAAAAAAGCCGAAAGCCTTGCCAATCCAGGGCTCAAAACTAATTTCCCCAAAAAGCTTGACAAATATTGGTCAGTTAAGGCATGATTGAGAGCGCGAAAAGAAAGGGGAATTAGCTCAGTTGGTAGAGCACTACAATGGCATTGTAGGGGTCAGCGGTTCGAGCCCGCTATTCTCCATAAACATTAGAGTAGGCAAACGGCACTGCCGTATCCTAATTGCTACCGAAACAGTACCACTGCGTGCTTAAATTTGATCGCGACTTGTACCTAAACAGCTTTGCCGTGTCGTTAAATTCGATCGCCCTACACACCGCGAAAACCAATTTTCCCGTAAAATCAAAACAGTCTACCCGCAACCAAAGCGCTACCTGTGGCAAAGTCAACTGAACCCAACAATCCAGAGAGTCCGAGCCAACTTGCCCGATCGCCTCTGTACGACCTATCATTACAACTCAAAGCCCGAATGGTGCCCTTTTCCGGGTGGGAGATGGCAGTACAGTACGCAGGCATCAGCAGCGAACACCAAGCAGTACGCCAGCAAGCAGGAATGTTCGACATTTCCCACATGGGAAAATTTGGTTTGAGAGGGAAACAAGTAATAGAAAAATTTCAACCCTTAGTACCCTCAGACTTGAGCCGCTTGCAACCCGGTCAAGCTCAATATACAGTCTTGCTAAATGCCAAAGGCTGCATATTAGACGACATTATTTTCTACTGCCAAGAACCAGACCCTATCACTAGCGAAGAACGTGCAGTAATCATTGTCAACGCCGCCACTCGCATCGCAGACAAAGCATGGATCACCACTCACTTAGAATTGAACGGACTCTGTTTTACAGACATCTCCGAAGATAAAGTTTTAATTGCCATTCAAGGGCCGGAAGCCGTTAACTATCTCCAGCCTTTTGTGGAAGACAACCTCGCACCAATTAAGGCATTCGGCCACTTAGAAACAAATCTGTTGGGACAGCCGAGTTTTATCGCCAGAACTGGTTACACCGGCGAAGATGGGTTTGAAATCATGGTGGAGGCCGAAGTAGGAAAAGAACTGTGGAAAAAATTGTTAACTGCTGGCGTTGTTCCCTGCGGTTTGGGTGCGAGAGATACCTTGCGTTTAGAAGCAGCAATGGCTCTTTACGGTCAAGATATCGACGACAATATCACGCCTTTAGAGGCTGGATTGGGTTGGGTTGTTCACCTCGACACCAAAGGCGATTTTATTGGGCGGGAGGTTTTGGAACAGCAGAAAGCGAGTGGAGTATCGAAACGGTTGGTAGGGCTAGAAATGCAGGGGCGGCACATTGCACGCCACGGCTATCCGGTAATATTTGAAGGTGAAAAAGTAGGGGAAGTTACTAGCGGTACATTATCGCCTACTTTGAATCGGGCAGTTGCCCTTGCGGTTGTTCCGGCAAAATTAGCTAAAATCGGTCAGCAATTAGAAATCGAGATTCGCGGGAAAAACTATCCGGCTGGTGTGGTGAAAAAACCATTTTATCGATCGCAAAACCGCCCGAGTTAAATTAACTAGGTAAGCCTTAATTCAGGGGCGTTGCTATGAGCAACGGTTCACAATAAAGTGTAAGTGTATGTGTTGTTGTGGAACGGGCTTCTAGCCCGTTGCTCATATTGGTCGAGAAGATTCATCTACTAGCTTAGCAAATTGCCGCAAAGTTGCAGCAGGGAGCATCCCACTTTGGCGATCAGTATAAATACTCAGGCAATTGTCTGGCTAAGCTGATGGCATAATAGAAAGCAG
>NZ_JAUBSB010000033.1:0-72310 GCF_036702135.1 Microcoleus sp. LAD1_D3
AAAGCCCTTCAAGTGGACTTATAAGGGTAAAGTATTAGCGGTTTAGTGGGTATTCTATTTTCGCCGAGCTGTACTAGGCTTAACCAATTGCTGATGGTAATTTAGGAGACTATCGCTCCGTGGGGGAAGGCCTATGCGAACTCAAAATCAATTATGGGCCTGGCTACCGAATCTATTTTGGACAAATAGAAATGACAATTGTGATTCTCATCTGCGGAGGCGATAAAAGCACTGAAGACAGAGATGTCCGCCAAGCTAAAGAATACTGGACAGATTATAGGAGTTAAGACAATGCCTAAAAGCCTACCTTATCATCCATTTTTGATTGAATCTCTCAGAAAAAAGCCCGAACTAGCAGCAGCCTATATAACGGCGACATTAGAGGAAGAAGAGCCGGAACCTGAACTGCTGAAACGAGCTCTCAGCGATGTAGCAGAAGCTCTCGGTCAACCAAAACTGACTCCTGAACAATATGAATTGCACTTAAAAAAACTGGATGAATTGCTGTCGCAGCAAGGAAGTGATGCGATTTATAATATGGGAACTTGGCTGAATGCTTTGGGATTGAAACTAACAGTTGCTGTTTGTACTGATACAGAGGATAATACTGCAAATGCTGAAATGCGATCGCACTTAACTGTCTAGCCCAACGATAAAATGCCCAATTTTAAATATTCATCCTTAATTAATGCCACCGTTGAAGCAGTCTGGAACTTTCACGAAAGGCCGGACATTCTGCAACTTTTGACTCCGCCTTGGCAACCGGTTCAAGATAAGATGAGGAGCGACATACTATAATACAATTATGCCAGAAGTCCAACCGAAAGAAATTCAGCGTTATACTACGCCAGACAACAGAGTACCTTTCGAGGAATGGTTTAATGTTCTCCGAGATGGCCAAGCTAAAGCTAGAATTAGGTTGAGATTAGACAGAGTTCAACTCGGCAATCTCGGAGATTATCGATTTGTTGGAGAAGGAGTCTATGAATTAAAAATAGATTAGGGCCCTGGATACCGAATCTATTTTGGACAAGTCGGCACAACTATTATCCTACTTTTAATAGGCGGGGATAAAAGCACTCAAGACCGAGACATACAGCAAGCTATCAAATACTGGACTGATTACAGGAGTCAAGATAATGCCTAAAAGTTTACCTTACCATCCTTTTCTAATAGAATCTCTCAAAAAACTAATAGATTCTGCTATGTATCTAGAGGCTTTTTTTGAAGAAGAAAACCCGGAGGCCGAACTGCTAAAAATGGTACTTAGCAATGTAGCAGAAGCTCTTGGCAAACAGCAGATGTCTCCCGAACAATATGAATTGCACTTAAAAAAACTGGATGAATTGCTGTCGCAGCAAGGAAGTGATGCGATTTACAATCTGGGAACTTGGCTGAATGCTTTGGGATTGAAACTAACTGTTGCTGTTTGTACTGATACAGAGGATAATACTGCCAATGCTGAAACGCGATCGCACTTAACTGTCTAGCCAACGATAAAATGCCCAATTTTAAATATTCATCCTTAATTAATGCCACCGTTGAAGCAGTCTGGAACTTTCACGAAAGGCCGGACATTCTGCAACTTTTGACTCCGCCTTGGCAACCGGTGAAAATAATTCGCCGCGAAGGGGGACTCGATGTGGGTGCGGTATCAGAATTTCGCCTGTTATTGGGGCCGATTCCTGTAAAATGGGTGGCGACTCACACTGAGTGCGAACAATATCGCTTGTTTGTTGATGAACAAACTGAGGGGCCGATGGCACGTTGGACTCACCGACACGAGTTTACCTCAGAAAATGGTAATACTAGATTGACTGATGCGATCGCATTTTCGATACCGGGCGGCCCGATTGTCGATTTGTTGTTAGGGTGGTGGGTAGAAATGCGGTTAACAGATATGTTTCGCTACCGCCACGAAGTCACAAAAAGAGAGTGCGAGAAAGATGCAAACAACGGCTGAATATTACTGTGCTTTCTGCGGCGAACCGAGTACAACTTTTGTTGATATCAGCGGTGGTATGGAGCAATCTTATATCGAAGATTGTCAGGTTTGCTGTCGCCCGAATGTTCTGTATGTCAGAATAGATGAAGATACCCTGGATATTGAAATAGATACTGACTATCAAGAATAAGTGACTATCAAAATGTATGAATTGCATTTGATGCAGACTTGGTAGAATTCATAAATCTTGAAGCTGCTGCTTCTACGAAAGCCTGAAAAATACGAGAGTTGAACGAACAGTTGGGCGACATTTCCGGATGCCATTGAATTGCTATCATCCAAGGGTGATAGCAGTGTTCCATTGCTTCTACCAAAGTGTCAGGTGCATCGGCTACAATTCGCCAATCGGATGTTACCTTCCGCACTGCTTGATGATGCCAGGAAACAACTGTTGTTGAAGTTTTTCCCATAATTTTTGCGAGCCGACTGTTGGGCTCAATTTCAATGGTATGCTCGATCGCACGCGGGGGAGTTCCGGTGCCGTGATTAACCTCGTCTCCGTAAGCATCCGGTACATGAATCACCAAACTGCCACCGCTGGCTACATTCAGGATTTGCATACCCCGACAAATCCCCAACACAGGTATGTCAGCCTTCAAAGCTAGCTTGGCTAAGCTTAATTCAAAATTGTCGCGTTCTGCATTAACCGAGTAAACTGTGCGATCGACATAACCGCCATAAAGTTCTGGGTTGATATCTCCGCCCCCGGAAAAAATCAAACCATCTACTGCCTCAAAAATACTAGCCGGATCTAATTGATTGGGCGGCAGTAAAATCGGAATGCCACCAGCCGCCTGAACTGCATCAATATAAGTTCCATTTAAGCGATATTCGCCTGCGGGACAGCGGTTGTATGTTGTGATGCCAACGATAGGAAATTTTTTCATTTGCTAGAGACTGGGAGATAATTATTTAGATTAATACTCAGATTTGGCACTATTTGTAATCAGTGTTTCATGGGCGGGCTAGAAGCCCACTCCACAATAAAACTTACTTATTGTGGAACAGGCATCTTGCCTGTTTCTTGCCGGATTTATTGTGATTCCTAGATTAAACTGAGCATTCCCTGCGCTGCTGTCTAATTTGTAACACTTTCATTTTTAGTTTCTGGCAGCGGTTTGCGCGTGCACAGATAAGCCAGTGGCCCGAACAGCGGCACTAATGTCACTGCCCAAAATGCTGTAGAGTTCTGCATTCCTCGGCGCGCCATGTCGTCTGCCAATAAGGCAGGAAATAGCAGGCAAAGCATACAAAAATCTAAACTCATTACGTGGATAAAACGGTTGGTTTGCCACTGTCCAATAAAATCAGACCAATCGCCTTTTGTCAAGCCAAAAGAAACTAAAGCAGCAGCACCCAATGTTAGGACAATGGCAGTAAAACGGGAGTCTAATATCTTTAAAAAGATATTTTTATGACCGGGAAATTCAGGATTCGGTTCGCGCAGGGCTAAATAAGGCAGCAAGGCAACGGCGCCGACGCCAAAGGATAAAGTGGCAAATAGCCATGCAGGTATTTTCTGCCCCCTGCCGTCAGCAAATAAGACGCAACTGTAGATGAGCGGCCAGACTCCCATGAGGTTGAATAACGCTACAATTAAAGGGTTGATGTCTGCTATTTTGCCTGTGGAAATATTGGTAATTAGTGTGATGGTTTTTTCTGGGCTGTCGGGTGGTGCAAATACAAAGGCGTAGGTGATAAATGCAATCCAAAGCAGCCCAAATCCAATTTTTCTGAACATAGTTAGTTTTCTTTACTTCTGATATTACTATAACAATCTTAAAGCGTTTTTGAATAACACTTTTTTTATTAACCGCAGAGGACGCAGAGGAAGAGAAGAGAAGATGAGAGCGGATAAAATGTGGGCATCTTCTGAATGTATTGCTATTTGGTATCGCCTGTTTTGGGCAGATTGCTAAATTTTTGCATAAATTGGCGATCGATCCAATCTTTCCAATACCACAACAACCGCGATTCCCACATGAAAGATCCGCGAGAGGCGATCGCCCTTTTATTCCCAGTACCGATTAAGCCTAAATATTGTTCCTGCGGTGCAAAGGGTTTCAGCGGTTTTTCCAATAAAAACTGCTGCAAATTTTCAAACAGCGGTTTGCCCTGACGCACGGCAAACACGCCTGCTTTGGGACGGGGATAATTAACCATCGCAGCGATATCGCCAGCCGCAAATACGTTGGGGTGAGAGACGGATTGGAGGCAATCGTTGACTTGCATAAAGCCGTTTGAGTCTGCTGCTAAACCGGATTCTCTTATCCAATCGGCGGCCGCTGCTTGTGTTACCCAAAAAATGCGATCGCACTCTAATTCTAAACCCGATTTACAGGAAATTTGGTAATCCGTAATTGGGATTTGGGAAGGGGTTTCTCTCTTAATCTTTTCTAAAGCACAGACTTTTTCCTTTAAATGCAATTGAATGCCATGACTGATGAGAATTTCTTGAATGCGTCGGCGCACCCGCTGATTGTGTCCCTGCATCAATTCAGCACCGCTGTGAAACAAATGAATTTCTGATGATAATTTTTCTAGTTTTTCTTCCCTCTTCCTTCTTCCCTCTTCCTTCTTCCCTCTTCCTTCTTCCTTCCCCAATCGAGATTGCATATTTAATGCTAATTCTACGCCGCCAGCACCGCCGCCTACAATCGCTATCCGCAGCGGTTTTTGGGGATGGTTTGCTCTTTCGGCAATTAACTGATTCCAGCTAGCTAAAAACTCCGGTACGGGTTTAGCTGCAATTGCATATTCAGCAGCACCCGGTACAGATAAAGTCGCAGGAGTGCTGCCGATATCCACCGAAAGCAAATCAAAATTAACCGGAGGGCGAGTTTGACAAATAACTAAATTTTTGTTAAGGTCGATCGCGATCGCCCGATCGATTAATATTTGACAGCCGGCAAATTCAGCAAGCGATCGCAAATCGATGTGACATTCATCATAATCGTAAAACCCGGCAACGTGTCCCGGCAGCATCCCCGAATAAGGAGCGTGCAGCACGTCGCTAATCAGAGTCAAACGCACTCCCGGCAGCGGTTTGATACCGAACATTTTTAATACGATAGCATGACTGTGACCGCCGCCAATTAACACTAAATGTTTCACAATTACAGATGTTCGATCGAGATGTTCCAGCACCGATATTGTACAGCACTTGCACTCCTGGGGCCGCACTGTCCGGTAAGGAAAGCTTGCAGTGCGTAATTAATGATTTCCCAGCAGTTAGACAGAATGCTGTCACTTACCCTCTGTCTCAGAGATTATACTTAGCTCAGTTGCGATCGCATAACATCAATCCACCCATTGCACTTAACCGATTCCACATTAAGCGCAAATGGCTGTAGACTGTAGAGCGAGCAAATTTTATCACCAAATTATGCCGGGGTGCGTTTCGATAGCTAACTCACCATTCAAAACTATGACATTACGCATCATTCCGCGCAGTTGGCAGCGATCGATTAAAACTCTTTTCCCGCTTCTGTTTGCCCTCTCATTCATTATAGTATTGCTGGCGAACAACTTCATTCCGGCGATCGCCCAGCAACCCCGCCAGGAAATTCGCGGTGTTTGGATGACGACAAACGACAAAGACATCCTCAGAGATAGCCGCAAACTAGGAGATGCTGTCACCCAATTAAAGCGGTTAAATTTCAACACTATTTATCCTGTAGTCTGGAATTCTGGCTATGCAATGTATCCCAGCTATGTAGCGCAGCAAAGAGACATTCAACCCTTTGTTTACAGAGGGTTAGAGGGACAAGATATGATCGCCGATTTAATTGATAAAGCTCACCGCCAAGGCTTGCTAGTAATTCCTTGGTTTGAGTTTGGTTTCATGGCTCCTCCCACCTCAGAATTAGCCTTAAATCATCCCGATTGGCTGACACAAAAACAGGACGGCAGCCAAACATCAAACGGCGCAGGTGGGGAAGTAGTTTGGCTCAATCCCTTTCATCCCGAAGTGCAGCAATTCATTACCGAACTTGTACTAGAAATCACCACTCAATACAACGCCGACGGCATTCAATTTGACGACCACATGAGTTTGCCGTCGGAATTTGGTTATGATGACTACACAGTTGCTTTGTATACCAAAGAAACAAAAAAAGCTCCACCAAAAGATTTTCAAAATCCAGCATGGGTGCAGTGGCGAGCCAATAAAATTACCGCTTTTATGTCGCAGCTAAATCAAGCCGTCAAAACAGTAAAACCCAATGCCATTTTCTCAATTTCTCCCAATTACTACGAGTTTGCTTACAAACATCACCTGCAAGATTGGCTGGCTTGGGTGCGTTTGGATATTGCCGACGAGCTAATCGTGCAAGTGTACCGTCCCAATTTAGAATCATTTGTGGACAAGATTAACCGTCCAGAAATGCAAGAAGCACAGCAAAAAATTCCCACCGGAGTTGGGATTATGACAGGTTTGAGAAATAACCCAGTACCGATTGAGCAAATTAAATCTCAGGTGCAAGCAGTCCAAGAATACGGCTTAGGCGTTGCTTTCTTCTACTACGAAAGCTTGTGGGAATATGCACCAGAACCCACCGCCGCTCGACTTTCTCAATTTAGTGCTTTCTTCCCGTCTTCTGCATTCCGAACAGCGCTACAAATACCCAGGCGCGCGGCGACTTTCCCTCCGCCTGCGCCACCCAAACCAGACCCCAAAGCTAAGCCAGATCAACCTACCAAAAACAGCCCACCTACGCCCTCGCCAACCACGTAAAAGAATTCAAGAGTCATCAGTCATTGGTAATTTTGTAGGGTGTGCCATTAGTCCGACAGTCCAACAGGGGTTTAAACCCCTGTCTCATAGCTGAAGTCGTCTAAAGACGACTCCAGCAATTCTATCAAAGCTGTTTTTGTATAGAGTTAGCGCAGAATATATGTGTAACTCTAATTTTCCAAATTGAGATTACTATTTGAGTCGGCTTTAACCGACTTATGCTATTAGACAGGGACTTGAGTCCCGGGCGGCCCGTGGCAGAATGAAACAGCTCTACAGGGGGCTAGGGGATACCGAGTTATGTTCCTATAAAATATCCGTATTACCAACAACTACCATCAATAAAAATGCAAACTCACCAAAAAATTTTACTGCCAAAAATGGGCTGCGGCACTTGGGCTTGGGGCAACAGATTGCTCTGGGGCTACAATGAAAGTATGGACGAGGAATTGCAAGCCGTTTTCAATCTTTGTGTTAGTAACGGTGTCACTTTATTCGATACCGGGGATTCTTACGGAACTGGCAAATTAAACGGACGCAGCGAGCAGCTTTTGGGGCAGTTTTCTCAACAATATCAAGGTGCAAACAAAGACAGTATTTGTATTGCGACCAAACTGGCTGCTTATCCTTGGAGACTGACGCGACAATCAATGATATCGGCTTGCAAAGCCTCTGCTTCGCGCATCGGGAAAAATGTAGATTTGGTGCAAATGCACTGGTCTACAGCCAATTACGCTCCTTGGCAAGAGGGGGCTCTTTTAGACGGTTTGGCTGACCTTTACGAGCAAGGATTGGTCAAGGGAGTGGGCTTGTCTAATTACGGGCCGAAACGGCTTAAATGGGTGCATCAAAGATTTAGCGATCGCCAAATTCCTATTGTTACTTTACAAGTGCAATATTCGCTACTTTCTACCTATCCGGTGACAGAACTCGGGTTGAAAGATGTTTGCGATGAATTGGGGATAAAATTGATTGCTTACAGTCCTCTAGCCTTGGGGTTGCTGACGGGTAAATATTCCGAAAATGGCTCTCTTCCTAAAGGTATTCGAGGTTTGGCGTGCAAGCAGCTACTTCCGGGAATGCGATCGCTTTTGGAGTGTTTGCGAGAAATAGCGGCATTCAGAAATAAGACTGTTTCGCAGGTAGCAATCAACTGGTGCGTGTGCAAAGAAACTATTCCGATTCCGGGGGCGAAATCTGCGGCACAGGCGAGGGATAATATTGGTGCTTTGGGCTGGGAGTTAGACTCCGGGGAGATTGCCGCATTGGATAAGGCGGCGGCAAGTGTAGATAAAAAAATGGTGCAGAATATCTTTCAAACTCGGTAATATCTGAGATATGGCACCATTTTCATGAACAGGCAAGAGGCTTGTTCCACAAGACATGAATTTGCTTGTTCCACAAAAACTAAATTTTCTTGCGGGGTAGGCTTCTAGCCCCCCCCTGAAAGCCTGATTCACATCACACAAAAATTTTCCACACACCGCACAAACATTTCTACACCCATCCCCAGCGCAGTTTCATCAAAATCAAAACGCGGGTGATGGTGCGGGTAAGCCAAGTTTTTCTCTGGATTTGCAGAACCTAAAAAGAAATAGCAACCGGGGACTTCTTGCAAAAAGAACGACATATCCTCGCCGCCCATTGTTTGACATTCCGGCACGATTCCCGCAGGAGTTTCAACAACGGATTCTGCCACGCCGCGCACCAATTCAGCTATTCTCGAATCATTAATAACTGGCGGATAAAGCGCACAATAATCTAATTGGTAATTTGCCCCATGACTCTGACAAATTCCGGCAATTACTTGCTCGATTCGCTTTGCAAAATAACCTTGATATGCTGGATTGAAATAGCGCACAGTGCCACCGATTTGAGCGGTATCGGCAATGACGTTGTGGGTGTGGCCTGCGTAGAATTTGCCGACAGTTACTACCGCTGAGTCGATCGGGTCAATGTTCCGCGCGACAATTGCCTGCAAAGCGCTGACAATTTGGGCTGTAACTACGATCGAGTCCACAGTCTGATGTGGCATTGCGCCGTGTCCACCTTTGCCAAAAATCGTGCAGTCAAAAACTTCGACAGCAGCCATCAGCGCGCCACTGCGGACGCCTACAGTGCCCAAAGGTAGATTGTTCCACAAATGCAAGCCGACGATCGCATCAACATCAGGATTCTTCAAAACTCCCGCTTCAATCATCGGTTTTGCGCCCCCTGGCCCTTCTTCGGCGGGCTGGAAGATAAATTTTACTTTACCCGAAAAGTTGTGTTTGTGCTTGGCCAGATAACAGACAGTACCGAGGGCGATCGCAGTGTGGCCATCGTGGCCGCAAGCGTGCATAATTCCATCATGCTGCGATCGATAATCCACCTCATTTTCTTCTTGAATGGGCAAAGCATCCATATCCGCGCGAATTGCCAAAACCCGCCCCGGTTTGCCGCTGTCTATAGTGGCGACAATACCAGTTTTAGCAATATTAGTTTCATGATCTATTCCCCATTCCTGCAACTTTTGCGAGATAAACTGCGCCGTTAAATTTTCATCAAAACTCAACTCCGGCTTTTGGTGCAAAAGGCGACGCCATTCGACTAGCTGAGGCTGCAAATTTCTAATCTCCAGCCTCAATTGAGATAAATCGACAGAGGTTAAATTCGGTAAAGTAGAAACCATGTTTTATTCTCCTTATAGCAATTCTGAATAATTTGTGAAACTCTCTCTTCTCTTTCTCTGCGCTCTCTGCGCTCTCTGCGGTTAAAATAAAATCTTCTTCAATCCTATCTGAGTTGTGCAGGATATTTTTTTTAAATGAACCGCAGAGGAGGCAGAGTACGCAGAGGAAGAGAAGAATGAGAAAGAGAGGTGTTGAAAATAGGGTTATTTAGAAGTCTGAGGAACTAAATTAACCCCTGGTAGTAACCGCTCTAAATCTAAATCTGAAGCAACTTTAGCTAATTTAGCAAGGTCAGTGGGGTCATCTAAATGCGGCAAAATACCCAACACAGGTATTTGAGTCAGCGACTGGATCAAATCAACGGGCGCTAGATCGGCAATTTCTTGTTCCGAATAAGCTTTAACGCAATTGAGCACAATTCCTCTCAGCTTAAAACCAGTGTGTTTGGCGAGAGCAACATTCGCCACAGCTTGCCCGATCGCCCCCAACCTCACAGGTACTACCAAAACCCCCCTCAGCCGCCAATCCCTGGCAATATCGGCCACCGTCAGTTCCCACGTTACAGGCGATCCCAGCCCTCCCAAAGCTTCCACCAACACAAAATCCTTGCGCTCCGAGAGGCTTTGCCAAGCCGTCCAGACCTTTTCGAGTTCGATAGGTCTCCCCTCCCTTTCGGCGGCAATCGGCGGTGCTAGAGGCGCATCAAAGTGCAGCGGATTGAGTTCTTCGGGGGATTGGTCGAGAGAAAACAAACGGGTGTAGAGTTCGCGATCGCCCGTTCCCGTTTGCATGAGTTTCATAATTCCCAAACTGCGATCGGGAAAATACATTTGCCAATAAGCAGCCAGAGCGCTGGTCAAAACAGTTTTGCCCGCGTCGGTATCAGTTCCAGCAATTAGCAGCGAGTTCATTGGCAAATAGCTAACAATTAATTGGCATCAACCTCAGTCTAGGGGAATTTTGCCAGAAGTTTAGAGTTCTGGCGATGGTGCGGGTGTTGGTGCTGGTTCCGGTTCCGGTAAGGGAGTTGGTTCCGGTTCCGGCGACGGCGCGGGAGTTGGTTGCGGTTCCGGTGACGGTGCGGGAGTTGGTTCCGGTTCCGGTGACGGCGCGGGTGTTGGTTCCGGTTCCGGCGATGGTGCTGGTGTTGGTGCGGGAGTTGGTGCGGGAGTTGGTGCTGGTGTTGGCGACGGCGCGGGTGTTGGTTTGGGTGCGGGCGTCGGTTTGGGCGCGGGAGTAGGCGCGGGTGTCGGTTTTGGGGTCGGAGTTGGCGCTGGGCTTGGTTCTGGGCTGGGTTCCGGCAAAGGTTCTGGGCTGGGTTCCGGCAAAGGTTCTGGGCTGGGTTCCGGCAAAGGTTCTGGGCTGAGTTCTGGCAAAGGTTCTGGGGTTGGTTCTGGCAAAGGTTCTGGGGTTGGTTCTGGCAAAGGTTCTAGGGTTGGGGTTGCCAAAGGTTGCTGGGTTGGGGTTGGCAAAGGTAGCGGGTTTGGTATCGGAGTTAGTGTCGGCGTCGGATTTATAAGTGCTGGCGGCGTCGGAGTGGGTTTTGGCCGCGAATTGTTGAGAAATGAGCCGACTAAAGCCCAGGAACCGAAGCCCGTCAAGATGACTAAGCCCGCCAGCAGAGCGATCGCAGCGATGGGATTGTCCCAAAAAGTGTCGCCTGCAGGCTCACTTAACGGGTCTGGCTGGTTTGGCGGGGGGGAACTCGGGGCGACTGGCCGGTTTGGCGGGGGGGAACTTGGGGCGGCTGGCTCTGGCGGCCTGCCCACGGCCACCGTTGCGATTAGCGAAGGGTTTGTCGGCACCACTGCTGGCGGCGCGGGCGGTACAGTTGGCTGGCTAGGCTTAGGATTAGTTTGGGCGTCGAGTGCTTGGGCGACTTCGCTGACAGATTGATATCGATCGCCCGGAGACCGATTCAACATCCGATTCAGCACCAAAGCCAAACCCGTACTCACCTGCACTCGCTGCTGCCAATTCCACTGCAGCGTTGTTTGATCGAGCAATTCCTGGGGTTCTTTGCCTGTCAGCAGGACGATCGCCGTTACGGCTAAAGCGTAGAGGTCGCTGCTGGCAGTTGCTCGCCCGCTGTGCAACTGTTCCATCGGCGCGTAGCCGATTTTACCGACAGTTGTCGCGTGGGCTGTTCCTTCGGGAGACTGGACTTTGGTGGCGAGTTCCTTCACCACTCCAAAGTCAATCAGTACCGGCATTTGGTCATTTTCGCGCCGAATTATATTTTCTGGGGAGATGTCGCGGTGGATGATGCCGCGGGCGTGGATGTGAGCGAGTATCGGCAGCATTTGCCGGATAAATACCAAGACTTCGGCTTCGGTGAAGGTGCGACCATTTGAAGTTCGATCGAGCATTAGTTCGCGGTAAGTCATCCCTTCCACGTAATCCTGCACTAAAAACAAACGCTGGTTCTCTTCAAATATTGCTCGAAACTGGGGAATTTGTGGGTGCCCAATTTGGTAAAGTATTGCCGCCTCTCTTTGAAACAATTCCTTCGATTTTTCCAAAACGTAAGGCCCGCTTTGCACCGGAATCAATTCCTTCAGGGCGCAGCGTTCTTGAAACCGTCCCAAATCTTCTACTAAATAAGTCCGGCCAAATCCTCCTTGACCTAAAATATTCACCAAGCGGTAGCGGTTTTGTAGGAGAGTTCCAATAGCAATAGGTGGCTGCATAAGTTTAAGGAGAAACTGTTAAAAAATAGACGATCGCTCACAGACTTAGTAATGCTATGTCTTTAATGCTCTTGAGCATACTTCACTATCTCTAGTCCCCAGTCCCGACCAAAGTTAGTATTTTACATTTTTTTGACATTCTTGGACGCCCGGATGGTCAGAAACCGGGTTTTCTCACGAAAATACACAGGTTGCAACCCGCAGATCCGATCGAAAACCCGATTTCTGCGTCAATATCTCAAGGGAGAAATGCACGATTTTTCGTAGAAACCGGGTTTTTTGGCCTTAGCCCTAATAAATTGTCGCCCCTCGGCCTAGGCCATACATCTCTATAAAGCTGGAGATTATTTATGGGAGATGTCTACTGACTACTGACTACTGACTAAGCTTTGCTTTCACCATGTCTTGAATTCTGTTACCGTCTGCTTTGCCCTTAAGCTGCTGCATTGCCTTGCCCATCACCTTGCCCATATCTTTTGCAGAAGTAGCGCCAACCGAAGCAATCACTTCGTCAACGACTTGACTCACCTCTTCGTCTGACATCTGCGCCGGCAAATACTCTTCAACAATTGCTAACTCCGCCTCCTCTTGTGCCACTAAATCTTCGCGGCCACCTTTGCGGTATTGTTCGATCGAATCCCGGCGCTGTTTGGCTATTTGCATCAAAATTTCCATTTCTTGAGCTTCTGTCAGCGTGTCTTGCCCGGAGGGACGAAGGCTGACTTCTTTTTCGAGAATAAATTTCTTGATGCCGCGAACTGTTTCCAAGCGAACTTTGTCCTTGGACTTCATGGCTGCTTTGATTTCTGCGTCAATGCGTTCTCTTAAGCTCATCGATTTCTACCTTGCTTTGCCCGATATCAAAAATCTGAAGTATGCTTCCGATTCTTAACTTTTTTTACAGTATTTTTCAAGTTTATTGCCTGTTGGTGGCATTTTTATCGCCTTGAACCCGGATGCCTTGGGCTTTCGACTGAATTTGGGGTGGCTGCGCTTGCAGCCTCGGCCCCAAATTGACTCACGCTAGAACTTTTAGACGCAGGGGCAGAAGTGCGATCGTACTTCTGCCAGTACACAGATCGCGAGAACCCAGATTCCGCATCCTGGTGTGTCACAGAGCATAATTACGGACACAACTCTATCTTTAACAGAACTTATGCACTCAAGGGCGTTAAATCAAGGGTTTGAGATTCCTTCACTACGTTCTCTTCTGACAGAAAATCGTAGTACGTGCGTCCAGGACTATTTAAGTGAGATGTTGCACCCTGGGGTGTCACACAGCATAATTACGCAGAAAACACTATCTTTAAAGTAATAAAGTATGCCTTTTAATTTTTTTTTATCCGTTAATATACGGTATTTTAGTATAATTTTTAGAGTTTGATTGCTGGATAAGAATAAGTAAAAACCGATTGTGACGCTTGAAGATGCCGAATGTGGGCTTTAAAGTAATAAATTATGCCTTTAAAAAGTAATTTATCCGTTAATATACGGTATTGTAGTATAATTTTTAGAGTTTGATTGCTGGATAAGAATAAGTAAAAACCGATTGTGACCGTTGAGGGTGCCGAAAGGGGGTCAAAAACTGGGTTTCTCGGACATATTTTTGCAAGTCCTATTCAATTCGCCTAACTTAACACTTGTGGCCGCCCCAAAAGTTAAATCTCTCAAAAATTTGGCTGAATATTTCTAGTTTCAGATGGTAAGATAGCGATGGAATAAACGTCCTGCAAGAGGCCTGCTGTGATCCGTTCTGCTACTTTACCGCTTCCGCTTCCCGAGCCGCCGGTTTCCGCTCATGACCGTCTGCGGCTGTTCTCCGGTTCTGCTAATATTCCCCTCGCCCAAGAGGTGGCTCGCTATCTGGGGATCGATTTGGGGCCGATGGTTCGCAAGCGGTTTGCTGATGGGGAACTCTACGTTCAAATTCAAGAATCGATTCGGGGTTGCGATGTTTACTTGATTCAGCCAACTTGCTGTCCGGTAAACGATCGCCTCATGGAATTGTTAATTATGATCGATGCTTGTCGCCGCGCTTCGGCCAGACAAATTACTGCTGTCATTCCCTATTACGGATATGCTAGGGCTGACCGCAAAACGGCCGGAAGAGAGTCGATTACTGCAAAATTAGTGGCTAATTTGATTACGGAAGCTGGGGCCGGTCGCATTTTGGCGATGGATTTGCACTCAGCTCAGATTCAAGGTTATTTTGACATTCCCTTCGATCACGTTTACGGTTCGCCGGTGCTTTTGGATTATCTGGCGAGCAAGCAATTGACGGATATTGTTGTGGTTTCGCCGGATGTTGGCGGAGTCGCTAGGGCGAGAGCTTTTGCCAAAAAGCTTGGCGATGCTCCCCTGGCAATTATTGACAAGCGCCGCCAAGCTCACAACGTCGCCGAAGTGATGAACCTCATCGGTGATGTCAGGGGCAAAACAGCCGTGTTGGTGGACGACATGATCGATACTGCCGGCACGATTTCTGAGGGTGCGAGATTGTTGCGCCGCGAGGGTGCGAGGCAGGTTTATGCTTGTGCTACTCATGCGGTGTTTTCGCCTCCGGCGATCGAGCGTTTGTCTAGCGGGGTTTTGGAAGAGGTAATTGTTACGAATACAATTCCTGTGCCTGAAGAGAACCGTTTTAAGCAGTTGACGGTGCTTTCGGTAGCCAATTTGCTCGGAGAAACTATTTGGCGGATTCACGAAGATAGTTCTGTTAGCAGTATGTTCCGCTAGACAGCAAAGACACTTTTTGAATGTTTGTTTTAGGGTGCGTTAACCAAGTGTAACGCACCGTTTTTTTTTTGTGAATAGTGCGATCGTTTCCCGCAAGTAATAAGCCCAGGCAGATCTAAATTTTACTGTCAACTGCCCTTAAATTCTTGTGGAGTGGGCCTCCCGCTCGCCCGGAAAATACAATTTAGATGCGGAACAGCTTATCAGGTTCCTCGGTAAAATAATGGTTATAGCTTTGTAGGGAGGACTCAAGTCCTCATAAAATGCGCTGGGACTTGAGTTTTCGCTACGAACCAATGTGACGATCGCCGATCGATCGCACTTGGTACCACCGGAACAAGAGGTGGTAAAATTCTATCTTGTTGTTGGAAGAGGGCGAATTTTTTATATTCTAGATAAGTCTCATCACCATAAGGACCCAATAGGGAAAAATCATGAAACATTCACTTGTACGAACAGTGGCCGCACTGGCAGGTTCAGCAATTTTAACACTGGGCGCGATCGGTTCGGCTAAAGCATTTACTTTTGACGAAACCGACATTAACCAAGACCGAGTAATTGTCATCGCCCAACCCCGCCCTTCCGGCGGCTACCAATTGCTAATTCTAGAACAAGTCTCTGACACGCGAAAATGCTGGAGCGAAAGTGGCTCTAATCCCGTGAAAGTCGATCCCTTATTAGTTAGTTTTGATTTCACCGGTATTTGTGGGCGCGCAACAGACAGCAACGGCTTTTCAATTCGCATGGCCGGCACCGATTTAGCATTAAAATACACCCTAAGCTTGGAAATTGTTGATGGCAATGTTCTTCTAATGGGAACTCCGGTAGATTACCAAGGTAAATCGGTGATTATCGGTCGCACAAACGGCGATGTTAACGACTTCATGAAAATCAGTCTCGATCCTACTTGGCGCTTGAGTAAAAGAGCTTACCAAGGCCGCACATTAGGCCACTTTTATTTCACTACCAATCAATCCGCACCGGGAGAAATTGGCAATACCGGAGGCAATACCGAAGCAATACCGCAGCCATTACCGCAGCCAATACCAATACCAATACCCCAGCCAATACCCCAACCAATACCCCAGCCAATACCCCAGCCAACGCAGCCAATACCGCAGCCAATACCCCAGCCAACGCAGCCAATACCCCAGGAAATACCAGTGGAAATACCGGTGGAAATACCCTAGGCAATACTGACCCTTCTACAATTCGGAGATAGCTACCGATGATATCTATGCTTGGGAAATTAAAGAAGGTATGGGCCTTGGGTTTGTAGCCGGGTTTTCTCAAAATAATGCTTTGCGGCCGCAACTTGCTGTTACCAGAGAGCAATTGGTATCTTTAGTTTGGAAATCTTTGAAATGAATACAAGGTGCTAATATCACCTTTCCTAGCCATGTTTCTATCCGTCCATTTAGCGACTTTGATATTTCCCGCTGGATTGCCGGAAAACTTCTATTGGCGCGGAACAACAAGATAGTTAGCGACTATCAAGATGGAACTTTTAAACCTACGCAGCCCGTCACTCGCGCTGAATTGATGGCAGTGCGCCGTCGAGCGGCGGAATGTGGTTTGTCGGCGCGGGGAATGCAGCAGAATTTAGTGTCTAAAGAGCCGTCTAAAACTTTTTCAGACATTCAGAATTATTGGGCTGCTTCTATTATTACTCAAATGTCTTCTTATTGTTCTGTTGCTGCCGCTTTTAAGGAAATGGGCTCGGTTTGCTTTCGATAATTCTGCAAAGCGGAATTACGCGGTGGCTACTTTGCGGATGCTGAAATGCGTTAAGGCTTAGTAGGGCGAATTAGATACCCGACAACTTTGGCGAAGTCGGGTATCTGAGTATTCTGTTTTTTCAGCTTGACATTTTATGCTACACCATAATCAGTATACGGCCGTTTGTATGGGGGTTGCAATCCCAAAATAATATCCTCTCTCGGTACTCCCATTGCAACTAATTCCTCCGCAGGATTTTCCTCTGTCAAATTTTGTTGAAGCCAGATTTTTCCATCTTTGATGTCAATGTGAATAATGGTTTGATAAATCCGGGTTAAGTGTTCCCAGCCGACATTCATCCACTGATAATGATCTCGCTCTGTGTCGCAGATAAGTTGAACTTCGACTTCATCATCTGAAACATCGTCTTCGGCATAACGGCTCATTAATGTCTGAACGTACTGACGATATTGAGCTAGTTTGTCCATTGTACAATTACCTCATTTGTTGGATCGTATACGATTAGCAACACCTGATACTGTTGTACCGCAGCTTGAGTAAACTCAGACTGAAAAAATGTTCTATACACGTCAATTGGTACTGCCAAGTATAATTTCCGATTAGGTTCAACAGATGCCAGCCCTAGCCGATAACTGAGAAATTGTCCCAATGCAGCATAAAAGTCTGTAATTACAGAAGGATTGAGGAAGCTTTTGATTTCGACTGCAATTTTCTCCCCTCCTCGCTCCGCTGCGACTAACCTTTCTGCTCCCAAATCGACCTGAAATTTAATATTGCCAAACTTAAACCTTAGTGGATCAGCAGTAATCACCCACTGTTCTTTTTGAAGGGCTCGCTTTACGGATTCGTGGAAAGTATCTTTGGCAGACACAGACAAATTCTCAGCGCGATTGCAAATAAGTATTAATAATACCGAATTCGCGGTATATTGTCAATCGGTACTATACTAATTTTATAAAGAGTTTTAATTTTTAAGTTAATTAGCACTAAAGTCCTCATATTATTTGTTTCCTGACTCGGTTTCCTTGCGTTTCTTCTTAGATGCTGGTTTCCGATTTTTCGGAACCGGGATTGTCTCTGATTCTTGCTGTGCGATGTCGGGGGTTACTTTACACAAGTCGTTCAAGGAAAGTTTTTGTTGCGATTCAAGTTCGTTTAGCAAGTTTGATGCCGTTTCTAATATTTGCTTTCCCTGTCTGACTTGAATAGTAGTTTTATTTTCGATCGCATCCAACAACACAAAAACCGAGACTGTTTGCCAAATATCTAAATCGTCGCCGACGAGATCGCACCCAGACACAATTTTGCCGTTTTGTGGGGCGTGAATTCCTAAGCCGGAATCTTGAATTAACGGCTGGATTTCTGCTAGACTTAAATTCGCAAGGTCGGTAATTTTATGTTCTAGCGATACTAAATCTCCTAAATCTGGCAAGTTGACCGATTCTGGCGCTAAAGCATCGAATTTAAAGGTAAGAGTTTGATTCAGTGGATCGGAAATAGCATAAATTGATTGAATTTGCGATCGACTAACCGCACCTTTATCGAAAAAATCTCTACCTTGCGGGGCGATCGCAATTTGCCCATTTTCAGCCACCTCCAAGCTTTCCAAACTAACCAGAGTCGCCGCCGTAGTCTTCACAAAAATCTCGTCTAACCCCAGCAAATCCGCCAATTCCTTCAAAGTTGGCGCAGGTTCAAACTCAACGCCCGCCCGCAAAATGAACTCTTCCAACACGTTAAACTCGCGCGGTTCGCTAATCGCCACCTCCAGCGGAGTTTGGCGGATTGCAAAGCGGAATTGACGCGCCGCCAACACTGACAAACCCGGATTTTGTTGCTCAATTTGTTCGGCTAGCGAACTTAAATTCGAGTCTATTGGTTTAGTTGAGGACGCTAGAAACATCTACAAAACCTCCGCAGTGACGCACCGTTTTTGAAACTTCCTGATACATTTTTCCCACTGTACCTGTTTGTTGGGTAAATAAATCGTGGCAGCCGACAACTACCAGCAATTCTTGAGCGCGGGAAAATGCCACATTCACCCGTTCCGGTTCCTTAGCAAATCCAATATCGCCCCTAACATTATTGCACACTGTGCTGACAATAATTACAGGTCTTTCCATGCCTTGAAATATGTCAACCGTACCAGTGCGGATGCTCAAAGCAGGGAATTTTTCACCTTCGATTCTGTCTTTAATTGCATTTAATTGAGCAGCATAAAAAGTGATAATTCCGATTTCTTTCGGTGGTTCACCGTCGGCAACTTTGGGCTGCCAAGCTATCTCCATTTGTTCGCACAAACGCTCGATCGCATCAATCTCCTTGACATTCAACCGCGAAGTACCCTGTTTTTCCTCTTCAAATCCTTGTGCCACGGGCGTTTTAACCCACAGGATATGATTGTTTTCTTGAATGATTCTACCTGCGAGGTTGTGGGCGCGCTTGGTGTCAGCTTGCTGAATGCCACAGTTGAGTTTTTGCTGGTAAAACTGATTGATTGCGCCCATAATTTGTGGGTGCATTCGATACTGAGTTGTCAGCATTTTTTTGATGCTGTCGCTGGCATTTTCAAACAAAACTTTGAACAGCGATTCTTTGATAAAGCTAAGTTCGTCTCCGGTACAGCCGATGTCTTCGGCAATATCGTCGATCGTACTTTGATTAAACATTGGCGGCAATTGCCTGTGATCGCCCACTAATACTAACTTTCTGCCTTTCAAAGCGGGGATTAATAACTCTGGGGGAGTGCATTTGCTAACTTCGTCAATGATGACTGCATCAAAGCTGGGAAAGTTTTTAGTAAAATCGAAACTAGCAGCTTGCACGCAAGTAATGCCGATAACGTTGGCATTGTCAATATAAATTTGCTTTAAATCGTTGCGGTCTTTTTCTGATGGATTGCGGAGTTTTTGAATCCAATCTGTCACAAAGTTTTGAGAGCGATTGAGTGCTGTTTCTTCTTGTTCTAATTTCCGCTGCCAAGTTTTGAATAAACGCTTAATTTTGTTTAAAAAAGCTACGGTAAATAATCCTGTATTCGGAACTTCTGGCTGGTATTGAGTGGGGATAGTTTGCCATGCTGACTCCCACCAATTTCTCTCAACAAGTAATGCTACGGTTGGTTGCTGCTGTTGCAGTTGAGCATTAATTTCGCTCAATTGTGCTTGTAGTTGAGCGAGTTGCTGCTGCGAAGTTGCAGCCGCAGTTTGCAGCGGAGATAAATGCTCGTCAAGAGTCTTTTTGATTGTCTCCAAAACCCCAAAAGGGTCTAAGTCAGCAATGGATTTTTCAAGCTGAATCAGGCTTGCTTTCCAAGCCTCAACTTGCTTGACAAACTGCTGCGGTTGCTCCCAAATATTCGATTTTTGGGCGAGATATTGTTCGGCTAAAATCCGCAACTTTTCAGGGACGTTTGGCTGTTGGACAATTGCTTGCAACAAATTAGTAACTTCGCTAATTTTTAAGTTTGCCTCTTGCTGCGCTGTTTCTACCTGAAGTTTAGCGGCGGATATTTGCTGCTGGCTTAAGGTTTGACCGATTTTATCTAATAATTGTTGCTGTTTTATAAGCTGCTGTTCGGTTTCGGTTTTCAGGGGAACCACGCACTGACGCGCATTGGCGAGGATACTGTGCAGTAATTCTTTGACTAGGCGATCGAAGGTAGCCTGGATATGATTGGGCTGCAAGGATTGACTGTAAAATTGTTGAATGCTAGCTAAGAAAGTGGCGGCTTTTTCGATGATGAATTTGCGCTGACTTTGGCTGACTTGAGAATAGCTGGCGAAGTCTTTGGCTAGTTGCTGCCACTGTGTACGATCGCCCGCAGAGAGCACGATCGGCGTTTGACTCAAATTTAGGTGCAGAAACTCGCTAAACCGGAACTGTTGCCCTTGTAAGTCCTTAAAACCTGCGCTTTCCTCGTGGGATATCGCCTTTTGCAACCGATCCAAATCGGGCAAATTGATTTTGCATTTGGGCGGCACGATCGGCAATTTGAGCGATCGGGCAATTTTCAGCAATCCTGCGGGCAATTCTACCATATCATCCGTGAGCATTGCGCCCGTTTCCCAGCAAGTTTTCACGACTTCATAGAGCCCCGTATCCGCCGTCTCGATCCACTGTGCAACGGCGACGACAACGGCTGCAATTTCCGCTTTTCGCAGTTCCAAATTCTTGATTTTCTGTTCGAGATTGTGGCGGTGTGTCTGATTTTGCCGATCGCCCAATTCGAGTTGATTCAAAGCCTCAGACATCTGGCGGGAAACCCGCAACGACTCTGCAACCGCCGACATAGCGTGACAAACATCATCAGCGCGATCGAATGCTATCTTAAATTCCGATATTTGCGCTGCTACAGTTTCCTGCAGCCAAACCGCAATCCCAAACGCGCCGCAAGCAGGGCGATCGAACCCAATTTGAGTAGCATTGCTAGTGGCAATCCGAACATTTGCCATAAAGTTTTCTACTAAAACATTGCCTTCTGAGTATGGTTTTAGTCGGGGCATAAACTCAGCTACTTCTGGAGATTCCCAGTTAACTTGCGGCGCATCCAGTAGATTCTCTAGCCCCAAAACCACCGATTCAATCTCGCTTTTTTCGGCTAAAATTTGTTCATAAGCTGCTGCTTGCTGACTGCATTTTTCCTCTATATTTGCTTTACTGTCGTGCAGGTGTTTTAGTTCATTAAAGAAATCTCTCTCTGCGGCACAGTAGGCGGTAAATCGCTCGGATTCTGCCACCAACTGCCGCAAAGATTTGACATTAGTCAGGCGCTGCGAGAGCTTTTCTTCGCAGTCAGTCGCCGTATTTTGCAGCCAAGTGCCGATCGCATTTTCCTCTAAAAACGGCTGCCCTTCTTCCTGCACCTTATGAGCTTTTCCCTTCCGCAAAGCCCGAATCGCCGGATTGTGAACTAACCGACTCAAAGCATTGTCTACAGCCAAATTTGCTTGCGAAGCAATGAGCGTTTTGCCACCCTGACGGGCAATTTGATAGCAAATCTCCGCAATCACAGTCGTTTTGCCCGTTCCCGGCGGGCCTTGAATCAAAATTAAATCCCGCGCCGAAAGCACCGTTTCTACGGCGGCAAGTTGATCCTCATTAGCATTACGATTTAATAAGTTTTCCCGATCCAATTTAATCATTTTTTCCGGCATTCTCGCCTGAGAAGAGTCGAATAAAAACTCACTCAAATAGGGATTTTGAGCGCGGCCGTCTGTCAGCATTTTTAAAGCTTTTTTCTTGCGTTCAATCTGACTGATATCGCCCGCAGCCTCAAAATACAAGAATCCTTGTTTGGGCATTTGATATCTGCCGCCCGCCATGCGATCGCCTAAATCAACATCTAACTTAATGCGTAATTTACCATGTTCAAAGTCAACTTCCGCGATGCTGCCTAATGTCTCTCCATCTCGGCTGCTTCTGCTTCCGGGCGGCGAATCAAACAGGATAATTTCTTCATTTCGGGCTTTTTTCAGCCTTTCGCGAAAGTCGCCCAATTCTAAGGAATTTTCCTCGTAACCGTCCAGAGTTGCGGAATTACGATCAATTTCAAAAGTGACGATTTTAAAGCCTGAACCGTAATTATGACCTCGGAAAGGCACGCAAAATTGACGCGCTTCCGCGATGCGTTTTTCAACATTTAAAAAAGTGTGCCAAACTTTTAGCTGTTCGGTAGTCGGTATGTGTCTGTCGTCCCAAAATGGCATTTGTTGGACGCGGGCGATCGACTTTACAGCAATTGGTGATCGACTATTAGCCAAAAGTCGCAACTGAACCGGCAAAGCATACCCATCTTTTCGGCCTCTGGGAACCGCCACCAAACCAGCATCCAGCAGCTTTAAACCGCCAATTCCGTCTTCACAACGTACAGTGGCTAATAACCGTAAAGTGCGATCGGCTTTTTGCAACAATTGGGGTAATTCAAAATCATCTCCATCCGTAGCAAGCAGCAATTCCCAGATTTCTTCTTCGGAATATCTCTCATTTACCTTTTGGCGGCGCACGTAGAAAAGATTGTGCGATTTCCCAGCTATCTCCGACATCAGAATTTCCGCACGTTCTTTGCATTCCCAAGCGCAATATTTCCCTAAAGCTGCTTCCCCTTCTACATCCCGAATAAACTTATTAATTGTGCGATCGCCACTAAATTTATATCCCCAATCTTCTGCTACTAAAGATGGCATATTTTGATTTTTGATTTTTGATTTTAGATTTTTGATTGGATTTAAGATTAGCACATCGGAACTTGTGCCGACAGAACCGCGACATCCCAAAAAAGATTAAGGTGTGCAATGCACACCCTACGACCATCGCAAGTTACCGTACAGGCGACGCGCTATCGAATTAAACTGTTCAGAATTAAAAGGGCGAATGATGGGAATTGAACCCACGAATGGTGGTACCACAAACCACTGCCTTAACCACTTGGCTACACTCGCCATAACGTTTCTAACTATAGCATCAGATCTCAGCACAAGTCTAGGGGTAAGGCAAAAATATTTTGAAATATTTCTGAGCGTCCCTGAACCGGACAGATCGATTGTGCCTTAAATTCCCAGCACAGTAAGAGTTTAGCACAATTTTCGGTCTGTGCGATCAGGGTGTGCGATCGGCAATTATCTCGCCCCCAGCAGTCATGCGGTCTGGGTTCGGCCGCTTTGGCAGCATCCCGATTCGATCTAGCGCATTAAAATAGCCTTATCAGCCCAGGCGCATCTAAATTTTACAGTCAAGTTTGATAAAACTCACATCTGGCACCATTCTCAAGAACAGGCAAGATGCCTGTTCCACAAAGAATGAATTTCTTGTAGGGTGGCTCTTCTAGCCCGCCCCTAAAAGCCTTATTGAGAATGGTGCAACATCTCAGATGAAATGCGTGTGGGGTTTCCCGCCCGCCCGAAAAATACAACGCCAGAAGCGGGACAGTTTATCCCGCACTGCATGAGTTATCAACCATCCTTCTTCTCTCTCTTCTCTCTTCCCTCTTCCTTCGCGCAGCTTCGCGTCTTCGCGGTTCGTTTTAAAAAAAGTCTTGTCCGCAATATAAAATCTAAAATCAATATGAGCTACTGTGTCAACCCAGAATGTCAAAATCCTCATAACTCCAACGCCACACAATTTTGCTTAAACTGCGGCTTTAACCTGTTGCTGAGACAACGATATCGCCCGATTGAACTTTTAGGTAGAGGCGGATTTGGTAAAACTTTCCTAGCAATTGATGAAGACATCCCATCTCTACCCCGCTGTGCAGTCAAGCAATTTTATTTTTACGACCGCGATCCCAAAATTTTTAACAAAGCCGTTGAATTATTTCGGCAAGAAGGCGTCCGTTTAGACGAACTCGGAAAACACCCGCAAATCCCTACATTATTAGCCTGCTTTGAACAAGAAGGTCATATTTATTTAGTTCAAGAGTTTATAGGGGGATCGACTCTTAAACAAGAATTAGACAACAGTGTATACGATGAAGAGCAAATTTGGCAACTGCTGCAAGACTTATTGCCAGTGCTGCAATTTATCCATGACAAGCGCGTCATTCACCGCGACATCAAACCAGAAAATATTATCCGCCGCCAATCGGACAACAAACTCGTCTTGATCGATTTCGGCATTGCCAAACTGCTGACTGATTCAGCCATGCTTCGTCCAGCAACGCTCATTGGTAGTCAAGATTATGTAGCTCCCGAACAAATGCGCGGCAAAGTATTTCCTGCTAGCGACCTTTACAGTTTAGGTGTTACTTGCATTCGCCTAATGACGCAAGTTCCTCCCTTGGATATGTACGACTGCAACAACGAGCGCTGGTGGTGGCGCGAGTTTCTCCCCAAAGCTACGAGTATTAGCGATGAGTTAGGCGAAATTTTAGATAAATTGCTGCAAACTCCTCTCAATCAGCGGTACAGTTTTGCTGCGGAAGTTTTGCAAGATATCCAAGCAGCTTTAGATATTCGTCATCAAAATTTGCTTTCGCCCCAAAAACCGATGACTCCTGCTCTCGGTAATAGCGACAACTCAACCGATATCAGCGCACTACAAACTCCTGATTCTCGAATTTTACCAACCAATGCCGCCGCCCATTGTGCAGAAAATTTTTCCTTATCTGTTACTTCACATACTTCAAATCTCGATCCAACCCTAATTTCTGCACGGGGAGTTGATTATACCAAACTGCGCGATTTTTTGTCTAACAAAAAGTGGAAAGAAGCCGATCGCGAAACTTGGGGCTTGATGTGTCAATCTCTTTCCCAGGAACCGGGAACTCAGCTAGAAATAAGCCAAATTTACCAGCTACCGTGCGAAGATTTGCAAACAGTCGATCGCCTGTGGCTGCACTACAGTCAAGGTCGGTTTGGCTTCAGCGTCCAAAAGCAGATTTACGAAAGCGTTAAGGGAGACTATATCAGATTTTGCGATCGGGTCAACTGGCAAACCTACAATTCTGCTACTACTTTAGGGCAGATTAAATTTAGTCAGCAAGCACCAATCGGACACCTCCCCTCTCGCAGTTGGGTTGGTGGCATTCAGTGGCTGCGACATCTCGATGTCCTGTCTGCAAAATTAACCGAGTGCGACAATAATGCAGCTTGTAAGTTGTAGTATTTATACCGACTAACTAGCTAAAATTTTAACTTTAAACTCTACCTGAAAGCAGAGAAATTTGTCGCGAGAGATGTATCCATCGACCGAGGCTCGGTGCGATCGCTTGTCGCACAATGGATTGTGAAGGTGAACACAGGTACAAGTCTGCAATCCTCAGACTGTAACAATAGAATTAAAAAGAGGTATCGATCCATGTTTTTTCACAAAAAGCAATTAATGGCTGCGGTGACTGTAGACGAAGCCAACCCCCGTTTTGCCCAATTGCTGCTAGAACAGTTTGGCGGAGCAACCGGAGAACTGACAGCAGCTCTGCAATACTGGGTGCAGTCCTTTCACTGTGAAGATGCAGGGATTAAGGATATGCTCCAAGATATTGCAATAGAAGAATTCAGCCACTTAGAAATGGTGGGCCAACTCATCGAAATGCACACCAAAAACTCTGACCAAACAGAAGCTTATAAAAGCACTTTGTTTGCGGTGCGCGGCGTAGGCCCACACTTGTTAGACAGCCAAGGTCAAGCTTGGACGGCAGCTTATATCAACGAAGGCGGGGAGGTAGTGCGCGATTTGCGCGCTAATATCGCTGCGGAAGGAGGAGCTCGCCAAACCTACGAAGAGTTGATTAAACTCGCACCGGATATGGGAACGAAAAAGACGCTGCAGTTTCTGCTGACTCGCGAAATTTCTCACACTCAAATGTTCATGAAAGCTCTGGAATCGCTTGGCAAACTCACCGATCCAATGTTCGGCAATATTCCGCCAGATTCCACAGTGGATCTCTACTTTAACTTGTCCACAAATGGCAAGGATGAACGCGGCCCTTGGAACTCGGAACCTACTTTCCAATACATTGCCGATCCCGCTCCCAAAGCTTAATTTGAGATTTGTGTAACCTGGGTGGCGAGTGAAGATTTAAGCTCAGTGTTAAGTAATTTTTAAGCCGCGCACCTTCTTTTGTAAGGTGTGCGGCTTAGAAAATTTAAGCCCAGTGTTGAGTAATTTTTAAGCCGCGCACCCTAGGATATCGAACTTTTGTGTTGAGTAATTTTTAAGTCCCGCGCCTTACGGTGTTATAATTATTTGAAATCCGGATCGAACATTAACATTTAATCTATATTGAAATTGCGATCGACCTATTTATTAGTTTCTCACGGCAGCCGTGACCCCAGACCCCAACTAGCTTTGGAAAACCTAGGTCAACTGCTGTCTCAAAATTTGGCTGACTCGTTCCCCGCAGTAGCAACCGCCACCTTAGAACTCGGGCCCGCACCGCTGCACGAACAAATTTGCAGTTTTGGCGATCGTACCCTGTCGCTGGGAGTGACACAATTGCAAATACTGCCTGTATTTTTATTGCCGGGAGTTCACGTCGCCGAAGACATACCGGCAGAGGTGGAAATTGCCCAAAAAACTTTTGGTGACAAGCTAAAAATTGAATTGCGCCCGCATTTAGGTTCCCAGGAAGCAGGCTTAACACAATTGGTAAAAAGTCAGATGCAAGAGGTGAGTTTTCTCCCCAATCTGCTATTGCCAAAATGGATTTTATTATCTCACGGCAGCCGTCGCCCCGGAGGTAACTCGATTGTTGAGCAAATCGCCAGCAAACTCGGTGCACAGACAGCTTATTGGTCGGTAAAGCCGAGTTTGGAAGAGCAAATTGACAGTTTGGTTCGTGGTGGACAGCAGCAAATAGGGATTGTGCCATACTTCTTATTTAATGGAGGAATTACAGATGCGATCGCCAAAAATGTCGCACAGCTAAAGCAGCAATTTCCTGCGGCGGAACTTCATCTCGCAAATCCTCTAGGCGCAAGTGTAGAATTAGCAGACTTAATTGGGGATTTAATTCAAAAATGAACCGCAGTGGCACAGAAGAGGTAAAGGAAGCAAGAAAAATGTCTTTAGGAAAAGTGTATTTAGTAGGTGCGGGGCCCGGAGATCCAGGTTTGATGACCTTGAAGGGAAAAGCTCTGTTAGAGTGTGCGGATGTGGTGATTTATGACGCTTTAGTCAGCCCTCAAATTTTGGCAGCAATCAACCCCCAAGCAGAACGAATTGATGCCGGAAAACGCAAAGGCCGCCACTCGTTAATGCAAGATGAAACAACTCAGCTAATGATAGAAAAAGCTGGAGATAATGCGATCGTAGTTCGTCTCAAAGGCGGCGATCCGTTTATCTTCGGTCGCGGCGGCGAAGAAATGGAAGAGTTGGTAAAAGCTGGAGTGTCGGTAGAAGTCGTCCCCGGCGTAACTTCTGGGATTGCGGCCCCGGCTTATGCGGGAATTCCTTTAACACATCGATCGTACAGTTCCTCTGTCACTTTTGTCACCGGTCACGAATCAGCGGGAAAATATCGACCGGAGGTAAATTGGCAGGCGATCGCTCGCGGCTCGGAAACCATTGTAGTATACATGGGAATCCACAATTTGCCTTACATTATCGGTCAGTTAACAGCAGCCCAATTGAGTGCAGAAACACCCATAGCGTTAGTGCGCTGGGGAACGCGGCCGGAACAAGAAGAATTGATCGGAACTTTGGGTACAATTGTAGAGCAAGTTGAGGCTGCCGGATTTGCAGCACCTGCGATCGCAGTAATCGGAAATGTTGTCAATTTGCACTCAATATTGTCTGGCTGTCGGCCAGTTTCTCAGACTGTAGAATAAGCGCAGAAATTGCCCCTAAATCCTCGTAGGGTACGCACGGCGCACCTTACTTACTACTTTTGATGCGTCTATGCTGATGATTTCAACGCGCCACCTGCCGCATATACTCCCCCCACAACTGAGCGGCATTGGCACTACCTCCCCCAGTCGGAGAATTATCATCATTTCCCAACCAAACTCCTGTCACCAGTTGCTGACTCGGAATATAACCGACAAACCACAAATCTCTATTATCATTAGTCGTGCCTGTTTTTCCAGCTTCTCCCAACCCCAAAGCAGCACTGCTACCCGTACCTCCCCGCACCACACCTTGCAGCATATCAGTCATCGTATCCGCTACCGCTTCAGAAACTAACTGCCGATTGGCAACGCCATCTTTTTGATACTCATAAATCACCCGGCAACTGTTAAAATCATTTCGATCTTTGCAATCGCTGCTGTCAATAATTCGCTTAATTACGTGGGGGCGATTTCCTAAACCCCGATTGGCCAAAACCCCGAAAGCACCCGTTAATTGCAACACATTAACTTCACTTTCACCTAATACTAAGCCTGGGTTAGAACGCAGTTCAGATGTAATCCCCAAACGTCTGGCCATTTGCACCACATTGTCTAAACCGACATCCTGTGCTACTCTCAAAGCAATTCCATTTTCCGACAATGCCAAGCCGCGATACATATCCGCACTGCCGCTGGTTCTTTCGCAACCACTATAACTTTGTCCTCCCCAGGAAAGGGGAGCGCAAGAATAAGTTTTATCGGCTGATATTCCCCGTTCCAGGGCTGCTGCATAGGTGAAAATCTTAAATGTAGAACCGGGCTGTCTCAAAGCTTGGGTAGCCCGATTAAACTGACTTTGCAAATAATCTACACCCCCAACTAAAGCTAAGACTTCTCCGGTTGCAGAGTTGAGAGTTACCACGGCTCCTTGAGAGAAACCTGCACTGGCTCCCTCATTTTCTACAGCATTTTTGAGGGAAGCTTCAGCCACTTTTTGCAGACCGGGATTCAAACCTGTTTCTACAATAAAATTGCCTTCTCTGGCTAACTGCTCCCCCAGCAAAAATTCCAATTCGTCAAATACATAACTGTAGAAATAAGGAGCGATCGTACTTTGCAGAAATTCGCGAGCTTTCGGATTTATCTCAATTCGCGATCGCCTCGCGCGATCGGCTTCTTCCTGAGAAACCGTCCCCAGAGCGCGCATTCGTTCGATCACTCGATCGCGATACTGCACCGCCAACTGATAATTTTGAATCGGATTAAAACTGTTGGGAGCCGGCAAAATTCCCGCCAAAGTTGCCGCCTCTGACAAAGTTAAATCCTTCGCCGACTTGCCAAAATAAAACCGAGACGCATCCTCAAAACCGTAAAGGTCAATTCCCAAAAACACCCGATTCAAATAAGTCAGCAACAGCTCATCTTTACTGTAATAACTCTCCAGTTTAAAAGCCACTACAGCTTCCCGTAACTTGCGTCCCGCCGAATCTTGAGTTCCCACATAATCTCGAAACAAACTCCTCGCTAACTGCTGCGTCAGAGTGCTACCGCCTTCGCGAATTCCGCCCCCCCGAACATTAGTTAAAAGTGCTCGCAAAACCCCAAGCGGATCTACCCCCAAATGCCAATTGTAGCGGCTGTCTTCTGAAGCAAGTACCGCCTTGGATAAATAAGGCGAAAAATCCTGCAATTTCTTTAATTCTAAGTGAGCGTTATTCTGAGGAGGACGCAGGGGAGTTTGCCCGTCGCGGGCGTAAACAATCACGGGGCCATTGATACTTCTCGGTAGAGGCCGCACTTGAAACTTTGTCGATTCCATGCCTACCAACACAGCAATCAAAGCGGTGATGCCGCTGACGCCGTAAAAGCTGTAACGCACCAGTTCCAAATACCAAGGCGGCGGATATACGAATTGAATTCTAACAGCGGCGGCTAGTTCCGGTGGCCCTAAAGTGAACACGTCTCCGTGACGCAGGGACATACTTTTAACTCGCCTTTTGCCATTGTAAATGCCGTTTGTGGAGTCTTCATCTTTGATGACAAAAGGAGTCCGCCGCCGAGTATCCCGCGACAGGGATAAGTGCACGTGACTGACAACAGGATTGCGAACCACAATATCAGAAGATTTGGACGATCGACCTAATAAATATCGATCGCCCAACAGCGGATAAACCTCAGCTTTAGCTGCACCCGCATCCTGTACCCACAATTCGGGTACTTTGGCGTTCGGTTTCAGCGCTAGCTGGTTAAAATTAACCTTGGCAATAGTCTGGACTGCTTGGGTAATCGCACCCAAGACGGTTTGAGGTTTGCGGGGCGGCGGCGGTGGGGTCATATTTCGCTGTGCACTACGATCGAGCGATCGGCTCTTGCACCATTCTACTCGCAACTTTTGGCTATTTTCACGATCGGCCCCACAGAAGGAGGCGATCATCGGCTAGTGGCGATCGATTTGGGGGTTATTGGTGAACCCGCAAGGCGAGCAGTTTCTTGAGCAAATCTCCATCTAGCCACCAAAAATCTCGCTCTCACCAGAAAATTAAATTATCATAAACCTGCTAAAAAATCCACACTTTCAATCAATACGATTCAGTTAAGCCCGATCCCCCCTAGCCCCCCTTAAAAAGCAGGGTGGATTAATTGTCAAAACAGTAAACCAGTGGGGCAAGGCTATTTGCTGACGAGCACGCGCCAGATTTAATTGGTTTGTCTTGATGAGATAAACCGAAAAGTAATTCGCTAACATATTCAAGTTGATTGGCCATAAATCTTAAAGCTTCAGGAAGTGTATTTGTACCGAGCATCCGAGCTAGAGATAGTAAAAATTGTCTGACCATTGCCCAGTTCGCAGGTGCATTGCCACCTCGATGGATGCAGTTATCCTCATTTAACGTCACATCTTTAACCCAATGCAGCCGATTCTCTATTAACCAATGTCCTCGAATTGCCGACGCAAATTGGCTTGCCGACCAATCCTTACTACTTAAATAATAATGCGTTTCATGGAAATCAACTAACCGACGACGACTTTTTTTGCCTTCCCACCTACTGCCAGTTCTTTTGATAGCAATTATATGTTTGACACCAGCCCACGCTGGTAATAACTGAGTAGATACGGGATAAATTGTAGTAGAGCGAGTTGTGGTGCGGCCATGCAAGCGTTCTGAGGTTTGAGCTGAATCGCTCGCACCCACAGATTCGACCAATTTTTGAGCCATTTTAAACAGACTAGATTGATTTTTTTTGAGAGTAATTATGTAGTCATTACCTCCATCAATAATTAACTGAATAGTTTTTTTTTGAGTGTGCAGTGCATCAGCAGTAATTACTACTTGAGAACCCGCAAGTTCTTGCACGAGTTCCTCCACAGCTTCGATTTCACTTCGCTGCTGATTTTCCATGACTTTATGTCGGACTACCCACCCGCGATTGTGACTGTACACAGAAACCAGGCTCACAAAATTTTGGTAAGAACTATTACCCCCAACACTTGTGCTTTTGATACTTTTACCATCAATTGCCATCAATTCTCCTGGCGTGCTCGGTAATGTCTGCCCTGCCCATATATTAAAAAGGACGGCAATTACCTCAAAATCTAATGAGAGAATGATGTTTCTAAAAGTTGAGTCGCATGGAAAACGAATATCTGGTGGGAGGTTAAAGAGTTTTATCAGAGTTGAGCGATGATTTTTCGTAAATTCAGCTAAGGGCTTATATCCCCAATATCCCGTACAACTGCCCAATAAAATTATCATGAGTATCAGCCATAAGGGATGCCTAATTCCCCTCGGATGTCGGTGGTCAGGTACTGATTTAATTGCTTCAATTAAATTCATTGTTGATGCACTCTGTAGGATAGTCGAGCGCGAGCGGATCGAGTCCGCTCGCGCTCGACTATTATAATTTACTTGGGGACAATTAATCCACCCTGCCTAACCCCCCTTAATAAGGGGGGGACAAGAACTTACTCAAAGTCCCCCTTCTTAAGGGGGATGCGAGGGGGATCTCCGGGGAATAAACAGTTTTAACCCAAGCGTATTGCACTTTCGATAACATTTATCCCTGATTTACCAACACACTTTGCATAATTAAAACCCCCCTTTTTCAAGGGGGGTTAAAAGCCGAAAATCAGCTTAATTCTCCTTACATCGAAGAACCCAAACCGGCATAAGCACCGTAGAAGAAAAGACTCACAATGCTCAGAACACCGAGACCAGCGACAGTAGCTACCAGCCACAAAGGAATTCTGCCACTTTCACTAAACATAGCCATCACCTCACTAATTTACAGCTAAACACATTCGAGCGAACTATCGAAAGCAAACTGGGGCACCAGTTAGTTAAAGAAATAACTGGAAAACAAAATACCCAGAGTAAAAATCAGCAACAAACCCAAATACAAAGAAGTCCGGTTTAACTCAACAGGCTGCTCGTTGGGATTAGGAAGGCGCTCAGGCATTGTAAACTCCTATCGTTGAATAAATTGCATTGCTGCGATCGCGCCCAAAAAGAAAATTGTTGGGACACCTAAAGTATGAACTGCCAACCAGCGCACCGTAAAAATCGGATACGAAATTGGCTCATTATTTGGGGTTCTGCTCGTCATTTTTCCAAATCCTTGTTAAATTACTTGGCAATGAACTGATCTACTTGTTTCTTAGCTTCAAAGCGATCCGAGATAATCGGCACTTCTTCCCGCTGCGGTGTGAAATACTGGTTAGGGCGAGGAGTTCCGAAAGCATCGTAAGCCAAACCCGTTTGCACAAACAGCCATCCAGCAATAAACAAAGCTGGAATGGTGATGCTGTGAATTACCCAATAACGGATACTTGTAATAATGTCCCCAAACGGACGTTCTCCAGTTGTACCAGCCATTTAGAATCCTCCTTTCAACAACAAATTGACAGACAATCTCTATTACTATTCTACTATCAAGCAGCTTGCGCTGAACCTTGATATTTAAGTAGAGTACCGCTCGCGCCGATCACAAATCCGCGATCGGGGCCCATAAAGACAATCCTGTAAAAATTAGCCGGAACATCTTCAACTTCGCGGTCTTTTTGCCAAGTTTTCCCGCCGTCCAAACTGCACAGCAAATTGCCGCCGCCGCCGGCTACCCACACTTCATTATCAGTCCGGTAAGCCATGTCCAGCAAACCCCAACTCGCCTTGCGATCGGGAAAAAACGGTTTTCCCCAACCTTCTGGATTGGACGGGTCGCTAAACTGAATCTGACCACCACGGGCGAGCATCCACAAACGCCCGTCCTTGGTAAAGCCCATATTTTGCAGGCGGCGAGAACTATTGCGGTTGTGAGGTTCCCAAGCTTCTTGTCCGGGCTTCCACACGGAGTAGAAATTGCCCTTCGAGGAAACCGCAACATACTGCCCGTCTTCAGAACGGTTGATATTGCGAACTACCCCAAAAGAATCCTGCACGACAGCTTTCCAATTTTTGCCGCCGTCAGAAGTCCGGTAAATCGCCCCGACATCGGTCGTCATCTCGGCGGAATTCGGGCCCAAAGCCGCGATCGTACTCGGAGAACCGGGCAACTGACTGCTCAAAGCAATCCGCGTCCAAGACTTGCCCTCATCGTTCGTGTGTAGCAAAACCGAAGGCTGGCCGACAATCCAGCCTTCGGAACCCGAAAAACTCACCGACGCAAAACGCGACCTCGGATCGTCGATATCCAGTGCTATAGACTTCCAGCTAGTGCCACCGTCAAGCGTTTCGAGCAGAGTCGCCTCAGAACCCACAACCCAGCCGTGCTGAGAATTGCCCGTAAAGGCAATATCCTGCAAATTAGCTTCCGTCGGCAGGGAAACCACTTGCCAGGGGTTGTAACTCACAGAACCGATGGTGCTGCAACTCGTACAGATGAGGGCCGCGGCCAATAACATTACAATTCGTTGCCAAAATCTCACAATTGTCTTACTGCAAACCATACATACTAAGTAAAAACAAGAAACCAACGACCAAGCCGCCAAAAATCAGCAAACTTTTCTGACCTTCGGTCATGCCGTTGACACCGACACCGTAGCGCTGATTTGCCTTAAATCCCGATACCCCTTCCATCTGACCGAGATTTTGAAACATCGACTTGCGCGCCCCGCAAACGGGACAGACCCAAGTCGGGGTCACATCTGTAAAAGCAGTGCCAGGGGCAATTGCATTTTTAGGATCGCCCTTTTTAGGATTGTAGACGTAGCCGCAGGCTCGGCACTCGTGCCGATCGAGGGTATTAGTCTCCGTGGCTCGATCGCTCATAAATCCAAAAGAGTAGGTCAGCTAATCGTGAAGTACCTCAACTAAACTTCGTTATAGTTGGGGCTTCCAACTAAAACTCATATTAGGACGGTCTTATTCGTCTTCGAGGTTTCCCGTCTCAACCGCCGATGCCACGTTAGGGACACCACAAGGGTGTTCGACACAAAGCGTCGATGATGGTCTTACTTAGCGTCCACAGGCAGCCGCCCGTCTTCCACAGGCAGTTACAATATTAGAATATACATTAAAAATTATTGCAGAAGATGGACGATTAATCTCAACCAACTCGTAATTTTAGCTACCCAAAATCTATATAATGTAACAGACAAGTTACAGAACCCTTTCACCTAGGCAGTAATTATTCACCGTGTTTGCACTCAGCGGCTACGAGTATTTCTTAGGCTTCCTGTTAATTTCCAGCCTAGTCCCTATCCTCGCCCTCACGGCGTCTAAGGTTCTGCGCCCCAAAAGTCGTCCCTACGACCGACGCACTACCTACGAATCCGGCGTCGAGCCGATCGGCGGAGCCTGGATTCAGTTCAACATTCGATATTATATGTTCGCCCTGGTCTTCGTCATCTTCGACGTAGAGACCGTCTTCCTCTATCCTTGGGCGGTTGCTTTCAACCAGCTAGGACTGTTGGCTTTTATTGAAGCCTTGTTTTTTATCACGATCCTCGTTATTGCTCTTGTCTATGCATGGCGCAAAGGAGCCTTGGAATGGTCTTAAGTTCTGACAAATCACAAAAAGCGCTGATCAACCCAGTCGATCGCCCGGAAGTCACATCGCAACTCTCAGAGAACGTCATCCTGACAACAGTGGATGACCTCTACAATTGGGCGAGACTTTCGAGCCTGTGGCCGCTGCTTTTCGGCACAGCCTGCTGCTTCATCGAATTTGCAGCTTTGATCGGATCGCGCTTTGACTTCGACAGATTCGGCTTAGTACCGCGATCGAGCCCTCGGCAAGCCGACTTGATCATCACCGCCGGCACAATTACCATGAAGTACGCCCCCATCTTGGTGCGGCTGTACGAACAAATGCCGGAACCCAAATACGTGATAGCGATGGGCGCTTGCACCATCACGGGCGGAATGTTCAGCGTAGACTCTCCCACAGCAGTCAGAGGCGTTGACAAACTGATTCCTGTAGACGTGTACATCCCCGGCTGTCCCCCCCGCCCAGAAGCGATTATTGACGCAATTATCAAACTGCGGAAAAAAATCGCCAACGATTCGATGCAAGAACGGGCCAAATTGCTCCCAACCCACCGCTACTACACCAGACCCCACAAAATGAAGGTAGTAGACGACATTTTGGACGGCAAATACTTGTCTATTCCAGGCCGGATAGCGCCGCCGAAGGAATTGACGGAAGCTATGGGAATGCCAGTACCGCCGGCCCTGCTTGCAGGACAAAAACAGGAGGTAAACCGTGGCTGATCAAGAATCTGCGATTGTTGAAGCAGGTAAAATTTCCCAGTGGTTGACTCAGAATGGCTTTGAACACGAAGCTTTAGCGGCCGATAATTTGGGCGTGGAGATATTAAAGGTCGATCGAGAATTCCTAATTCCGATGTCAACAGCACTGTATGCCTACGGGTTTAATTATATGCAGTGCCAGTGCGCCTACGACCAAGGGCCGGGAGAAGATTTAGTCAGCGTCTACCACTTGGCTAAGCTGACAGATAATGCTTCCCATCCCGAAGAAGTCCGCGTCAAAGTATTCATCCCCCGCGAAGACCCCAGAGTGCCATCAGTCTACTGGATTTGGAAAGCAGCCGACTTTCAAGAGCGGGAATCTTACGATATGTACGGCATCGTTTACGAAGGACATCCGAATCTGAAACGGATTTTGATGAACGAAGATTGGGTAGGCTGGCCACTGCGGAAAGATTACATTTCCCCTGATTTCTACGAACTGCAAGACGCTTATTAATAGAGTTTTGCGAGGGCGGGTTTAGAGCATAAAATTTGACTTTTGGGGTTAAGTTTTATGCAAAACCCGCCCTCTGTTTTTTTTATGAACTGGTTCCTAGGCTCTGCCTGGGAACCAATGTCTAGAGGCTCTGCCTCGCTGGTAAAAATTGGAGGCAGAGCCGATCGATCAGCGTTTCCAGGCAGAAAATTGCCAGTTAAAAACCTCTTGATTCTTGATAAAGCTTAAACTCATTCCTGATCAGTAATATTGTTGTGTAACCGTTGCAGAATAGGATTACAGTCCTCTCATCAAAGAACTTTTCTAGTTGCTTCGTCAACTTTAAACCGACGTAGGTCATCATCCCAAATGACTTTATTGTCTGACCCAATGCCTTGCAAAAGTAATATAGCAATTTTATTTGCACCTATCTCAATTGTTTCTTCAGTATGAACAATTTCATAGGATATCTTAAGGCATTTGAGTTCAACTGAACCAAGATTGTCAACCTCAAGTGTAATATTTGACACGTCTACATCATGCTCAACTGGACCTGGCGGCGTACTAACAGAGTATTTCATGTTTCGTTCAACAAAATCGTTTGCTTGAAAGCGCCCCTCTGGAGTATGAAAGAAAAATGGTTGATCGCGCCCTAATCCGTTTTGAGATATACCAAGAGTTTGAAGATCGTTAGCTATCTTCTGCCAAGCATCATCTTGTTTGAACTTAATATCTAGCCTTGGCTGCGATGGAATGACCATATTCAGATGTATATTAATTTGTCGAAGACGTCCCTCCCAGTCAGATTCGTGAAACTCTCTTAGAACGACAAGACCAATGTGCTTACTTTTTGCATATTGTTCAGCGTCTTTAGTAAATCCATTGCAGGTTACAACATATGCATCCGGCGGCGGATTAATGTCAGCTATCACACCGTAGAAATTTCGGATAACACCAAGTCCCACTTTATCACCAGAAATATCAAAATCTTTACATTCCACTAAAGTGCGTTGGCGTTTTCCACTGCGTTCGATGGTGACATCTATTTGATGCGGGGCTCCCGATTCGCCTCGCAGTGTGAGATCGTGGATGACTGTATCACTTTGCTCAAGAGCCTTAAAGACAAAAGCAGCAAGCCTTTCATAACGTGTACCGGACTTTGTTGATAAAATCTCAGAATAGCGATCGTGTAGCTCATCGTAACTAGATCTTTGCTTAGGCATAATTACTATAAATCAGATGGCAGAGTTATTATTTCTAACGTTGCTTGTCTTCTCACCCTGACTTAGTATTCTTCCAGCAGGAGTTAGACCGTGAGGAATAGGCATAATTTCCGCACCTTTATATTATATACTAAAAGTTCACATTCTAACTCTCTAAACTTGAAATCTACACCGAATAATACCAAACATGATATAACTTAGGTCACTCATAAATAGAGATTAAATCGCGTCATAACCCACCAAAATTCATTAAAAGTATATCAAAAATTCTGCAAGGCTCGCTATATGAGGACTTTGACCGTAGAAATTCTTTGTTCTGAGGCGGCAATATTTTCAGCAGCCGAGTCTCAACACCCGGAACCTCTGCTTTACGGCATCACAGACGGAAAGGCTGTTGGGACATATTTGGAGCAAAAGTTCAGACTCTATCTCAAGCAAAAGTATGAATTTATAGATGGCAATTCAGCAAGTGGTATCGATTTCCCAGGGATATTGGTTGACGTTAAGGTAACAAGCGTTAGGCAACCGCAGTCGTCATGTCCTTTCAAATCTGCAAGGCAAAAGATTTTTGGGCTGGGATATTCACTGATTATCTTTGTTTACGAAAAGACAGACAACAGTACCATCCGAAGTGCAACCCTGAATATTTTGCATACAATTTACGTGAGTGCGGAAAGAACAGCAGATTTTCAAATGACCCGTGGAATTCGCAATATTTTAGACAATGAAGGCAATAAAGATGATTTGCTTGCTTTCATGTTTGACAAAAATTTACCTGTTGACGAAATTGAAGCAGGTAACATTGCCGACGAAATACTGAGAAACCCGCCCTTGCAAGGTTTTTTGACCATTTCTAATGCGTTGCAATGGCGACTTCAGTATGGAAGAGTCATTGAGCGTGCCGGACAACAGGAAGGGGTTATCGCAGTTTATCAATCTAAACGATGAGTTCCAACGATCGCAAAACCAAACTAGAATATGGGGATTTTCAGACACCGCTGGAATTAGCCGAGATGGTGTGTCGGAAATTGATAGAACTTGATGTTAACCCCAAAGTCATCATTGAGCCAACTTGCGGGATAGGTAATTTCATTAAAGCTGCTGCAAATTCCTTTCCATCCGCCAGCAAGATTATCGGGGTTGAAATCAATCAAAGTTATTTAAGAGAATTAATAGCTAAGCATGAATTGTTGCAGGATGAAAGATGTGAGGTTAAGCACGGAGATTTTTTTGAGTTTGACTGGACATCATTAATTAACCAATTTAATCATAGGGTGCTGGTACTTGGCAACTTTCCTTGGGTAACAAACTCACAACAAGGAACTCTTGGCAGTGAAAACTTGCCTAAAAAAAGTAATTTTCAAAAGCACACTGGCTTAGATGCACTAACAGGTAAAAGTAACTTCGATATCTCAGAATGGATGCTGATCCATGCGATACAATGGTTGCAAAATCGTGACGCCACTCTGGCAATGCTTTGCAAGACTTCCGTTGCCAGAAAGTTATTGAGTTACATTCATTCAAAAAAACTTAATCTCGCTAGCTGTGCAACTTACAAAATAGATGCTAAAAAGTATTTTGATGCAAATGTTGATGCCTGTCTGTTATTCTGCAAGTTTGACTTAAGTTCACAAAACTACTTCTGCGATGTATTTAGCAGTTTAGAAAGTTCTGACTCCCATCGAATCGGATATCACAACAATCTCCTGGTTAAGGATATAGATTCTTTTAGTAAAGTGAGTGATTTATATGCGGTGAGTTCAGGGGCCAAATGGCGATCGGGCGTCAAACATGACTGCTCAAATGTGATGGAGTTTCGGAAAATTGATAATTTGTTTGTCAATGGATTTGGGGAAGCTGTCGAGCTTGAGGAAACTTATCTATTTCCGCTACTTAAAGGATCTGATGTTGCTCAAAATCGAATTAATCGCACAAACCGCTATATTTTAGTAACTCAAAAATTTATTGGCGAGCCAACCGAACCTATCAGCCAGATAGCTCCTAAAACCTGGCGCTATCTGCAGGAGTGCGGACAATATCTAGACAATCGCAAAAGCAAAATTTATCAGCACAATCCTCGTTTTTCTATTTTTGGAGTTGGCGATTATAGCTTCAAACTTTGGAAGATAGCAATTTGCGGGCTTTATAAGAAATTGGATTTTAGGTTAATCGGTGAAATAGCTAATAAACCTGCGATTTTTGATGATACTGTTTACTTTCTCAGCTTTGACAGCGAGAGAGTTGCACGTCAAACTTTTGAGCTTTTGAATTCACCGGCGGCAATTAACTTTTATTCAGCGATGGTATTTTGGGATGAAAAGCGCCCGATCAAATCCAGCATTTTAAATTGTCTGAATCTGGCATTGCTGGCAGATTGGAAAGATTTAAGCGCAGATGCAAGCTGATAAGCGCAGATGAGTACACAGGAATTGCTCAGCAAAAGCAAAGAAACCGGGTTTTTGGCAAATTATGCGGGTGTAACGCGTCTTTTCAGCAACAAAACCCGGTTTCTGACTACTCGTGCGTAAGCCTTATAAACGTAAAATATCGTTTACGGTTGTTGCTGAATGATTAAACCGCAGAGAACACAGAGGACACAGAGTCAGAGATTGAGAGAGATGAATAATTTCGATGCCAATGGATTTGAGATCGGAACATTTGTCATAGCAATCCGCGATAGCGAATAAACACCAACAGCACCGCCCACGATCCTAATGCGACTTTGACTGCAACCAGGATATTGAGCAAGGGGAGAATGCCACCGCTGAAAAGTGTGCCTAATTCTCCGTGCGGTAACTCATATCCTGACAGAGTGATAACGGACAATACAATGAAAACAAGTACCGAAACTTTCTCCAAAGTCGCGGCGTGCCAGCGCTGGTAGATTTCTTGCATCCACTGCGGTGATGAGGTAATCGCCACCAAGCCGATCGCAGTTCCCCCCGCTACACCCGCGGCAAAACCACCGCCTGGACTTAAATGCCCGCGAATTGCTAGTTCGATACCCACCAAGGCGGCAATCGTCGCTCCCAATCGCGCCAAAATAATCGATGGTTGATCGGTAAACTGATATATGGCGCAGGACGGCTGTTCATTTGCTAGCATAAAACTTGCACCCAAGATGGCGATCGTAAATACTACGACTTCAAAGATCGTGTCGTACAGCCGATTTCGCAAAATGATACCGGAAACCGCATTGGGTACTCCACTATCTTGAACAACCAATTCGACGATCGAACTTTGCAGCGATGAGTCCATTATTGGATTGGCGATTAGCAGCATTTTGACAAACAGCGCTATCCCTGATAAAAAGTAAACCCACTTCATCAATGTTTGTCCTCTGCGTCTGGTGTATTTACATAGGTTAGGGTTGTCCCTGGTGATGAAAGTTCGGTTTGCATGATGTCGTAGACACGCCGAACTCTGATTGCGGTGTTATAAAGTTGTGCTTCGCCGCTGTGTTCTAGTTGGTCTTCTGGGGAACAAGCTGCATGAACTTCTTTTTCCATCAGCGCCCGCTGCAATGCCTGTGTAGTCGCATAGGGAACCAGTTCCAGGCGCATATGGCGTTTCTCAAAAACTGTGCGGATGTCATCTATCAGTTGCTTAAAATGACCTGCGGTTTTGTCGTTTGGTATAGCCTCGCCCTCTGCCCCCTCTTCAATTACACCCAGACGCAGCACGAAGGATGAACGCACCGTCACTGCATAAAGTGTAATCGCCAGTAGAGTACCCATCAAGGCTTCGGTCAAGCCCACATCCCCCGCGCCTAAAATTGTATACACCAAGGCGGCGATCGCTCCCAATACCCCCCGCAGTAGCAATGCGTGGTATGGATTGACCTGAAATACCACCATACCAGCAGCTAAGGGTAGCAGAGCGACGAGGACATAAATGTAGCTATTATCGTTCATAGTTACTCCCTGTTTTGGAACAATAGGCCAACACATATCCCAGCATTGTGTTCCAGGTTGCTAAGCAAATGATCGCCAGAATCAGCAGGGGCCATTTACTGGGTATTTTCAGCAGCAATCCGACGACTATCGCGATCGATCCCAGCGTATCTGCTACCGAAAGACTGTGCAGTTTATATAAAACCGATCGCTTCCCAAGTAGGAAAGAAGTACCCCAAAACCAGAAAAAAATCCCTATACCGATGCAGGTATAGCTCAATACATCTATTACGATCATGCTTCACTGATACGTTTGATTATATGTGCCAACAACATCAATCCAGCATTACCCACACTGAGGATAATCGCCGCCACCACACCGATCATCCAATCATCGCGCCAAACGGATATGACGAGAGCGATGATTGCCGCCTTGCTCGAAATACTGGCAAAGGCCAACATTGTCTGCCAGATATCATGATCTTTCCATACCTCGTACATGGGTATGAGCAGAGCCAGAATCATCGCAATTAAAATCAAGTTGTTCAAGTTGTTCAATTGTGTGCACTCCTGATTTTTCTTACTTAGCTAAATCGAAATTATTCATTTCTCTCTTCTCTTCTCTTCTCTTCTCTGACTCTGCGTCAATAGCGGTTAAATCATTCAGAAACAAACTTGAGCTAGGTGTTTGATGTCCGTCGCACTCGGTGTACTTCGTAAAAACCCTCTTCGTGATATTTCACGACAATCGTCTTGGGAGTAAAAGTGATCACGAAGACATCTAGGAAGATCAGCAAGGGCGATCGATGGTTTGGCACTTTTTCCATGATCACATCTTCGTGTCTGTGGGGACGGAGGATGAGTTCAAAAGCTTCCAGATAAGCTATCGGAATCGCCATCAAGATTTTACCCAACACCCCCAACCATTCCCTCAAAGGTTCCGGGGGTGCGTAGCTGCGCGGCAACAGGAAAGCAATGATGATGCCGATCGCAATATTTGGCAAACGAAAATCGGCAGTGAGTAGAAACCAAATCGTCAGTCTTAATATTAGATGTCCAATCATGTTGGCAATGCCATCCAGAATAGTAGGAGCGAAATCAAGCCCATAAAACCGACCAAATGATCGAATTCTTCAAGCATACGTGGCAGTTTGATTGCCGTGCGTTGAAAAATTAGAAAATAGGCTGACCAACCAATGCCGATGATGGCGATCGCCTTAAGCATATTGTCCAGCGTATAAGCCTGAACATCAAAAGCATTGGCTCCAATCAGCCCAGCTAGCAACAGCAACACCGCAGGCCAAAAACCGGGTTTGGCTGCTGTTTGTCCGCCACGGGGTAGAAAGATGAATTTAGCAAAAGAGATTGCTGTTCCGACTGCTGCGACATTCATCGCAATCGCTTGCCAGAATCCCAAATTCTTCACCGTCAACACCTTTGCCCCAAAGCCAACCAACAAGGGAAAGCCAGAGATTGATAAGCTAGCTATGACTAAGGCAATCCAGATCTTGGTATCGATCGGCTTCTGTTTCAATTCTTTCAGATTACGACTCGGTAACGATCCTGCAGTCAGAAACAGCGACGATTTGACCAAACCGTGTGCCAGCGCATAAAACCCACCCACGGACGGTGCAGCGAGGATAAAGCCCAACTGCGAAACCGTGTGAAAAGCCAACATCCGTTTGCTATCTTTTTCTAAAATGGCATAGAACACGCCCAGCAGCGCCGTCCCGACGCCAAAGGTTTGGACGATGGGTGCCACCTCCTCCACCATCAGCGCACAGCGCACGAGGGGATATACCCCCGCTTTGACCACAATCCCTGACAGCAAAGCCGACACAGGCGTTTCTGATTCCGAGTGAGTTAACGGTAGCCATAACCCCGATACAAACACACCTCCCTTAACCAAGAGTCCCATAAAGATCAGAGCGATCGCCTCTGGAGGCGCTGCACCCAAGCCGGCAAAACTAAACGAATGACTTGCCTTATAAACCAGCACGGCACCGACTAGATAAAACAGCATTGCCGTGTTGCTAATAAATAGATAGCGCAAAGCCACCCAAATCGAGCGATCGGTGCGAGGATAGGCAATCAACAGAAACGCCGCAATGCCGCTGACCTCTAACCCCACATATAAACTGATAAAGTCAGTAGAGGCAAAGGCCGCATTCAGGCTGCCGTGTACCATCAGAATTTGTGCATAAAAAAATGCCGTCTTATCTGTGGGCCAACAGTAGATAATCACCGCTGCTGTGACTAAGGCATTGGTTAAGATGAAATAGCCGCTCAAGCGATCGACTAACAACGTGACACTGAAATTATCCAGTAACTCCAGCGTCACCGCTGACGGCATAACAAAAAGCTGGAACGCATAGGCAGCGGACGCGATCGCTCCGAATATTGCGAGATACTTGTCAAGCTTCGGAATCAAATAAATACTAAACCCGACAAAAAACGGGAGTCCAATCCAGGCTAGCGTCAGGGTATTCATGGGGTATTATTCATCTCGATTTCATTACTTTCTAATGTCGGATTATCTCGTGCCAGCTTCATCACACTGACCAGCATTAAAGCCTGAATCGAAAAGCCGATCACGATCGCCGTTAAGATCACCGCCTGGGGAACCGGATCGGCGTAAGCGACATTTTTTCCCTTTGAAATAATTGGTGTCAGCCAGCCTTCTCGCGATGCCACCACCACGTAATAGGCTATAACCCCTGTACTCATGACATCCATACAGACGATTTTCATGATCAGGTTTTTTTTAAAGATGATACCAAAAAATCCGCAAAATACAGTTGCCAATACCAATCCTTCTAACATGGAAATTGCGTGTTGGATAAGGGGTTTTGGTTATTATATTTGAAGAAACGTATATTAGTTCTAATGAGACTTAGACATTTTCTAGCCCCTAAAGTACCTGAAAACCAGTCTAGGTAAGGGAAAGAGTTTGTTGACTGTTGACTGTTGACTGTTGGCTGTTGACTGTTGACTGTTGACTGTTGACTGTTGACTGTTGGCTGTTAACTGTCAGTCCAAAAACTGAATGATGGTTGAGTGTTAACTGTTGACTCGATTTTACGCCCGGCGATCGAGCGCGGATTTGATATCAGAGGTGAAACCCTTGTCAATCCAGGACTGAACCCAATTCAAGATCAAACCGTTTACCTGTCCCCGTTTGCCGCCATTTTCGACGTGATTTTTGGCTAAGTCCCGTTAGCGAATCTGTGGCCGACAAGGAAGTCTGAACGTCCATCAAACCCGGTTTCTGACCACTCGTGCGTCCAGGACTATAATTGTGACACTTGCGTCCAGGACTATTCAATTTAACGGGGGCGAACGTCACTAACTTCAATCATTCCGCAAAGCTGCGATCGGATCTAAGCGAGCGGCATTCCGAGCCGGCAATACTCCAGCTAACAACCCGACGGTAAAAGATAGCCCAAAACCTGCTGTAATCGACCATACAGAAACCACAAACGGAAATTTGAACGCTGTCGAAGCCCCAAAGGCGATCGCAATTCCCAACCCAATTCCCGCCGTTCCCCCCACCGTGGAAACTAAAATAGATTCCGCCATAAATTGAATTAGAATTGCTGCATTAGTAGCACCTACCGCTTTGCGAATCCCGATTTCCTTAGTGCGTTCCACAACAGACACCAACATAATATTAGCAATACCGATGCCGCCAACCACCAAAGAAATTCCGGCTATCGCACCCACCATAACCGTAAATAAACCTATCACATTGCTGAAAGTATTAACGATCTCAGCTTGATTTACAACTCGAAAATCATCCGGTTGTGGCGGATAAATATTGTGGCGCAAGCGCATGATATTTTCCACTTGAAATTGAGCATCCGCTAAATCCGCTTCGCCGGCAGTTTCCAACCAAAAACCCGAGATCGCAATCCCCGCTAAAGAATTTCTCCCCACAATCCGCGAAGACATATTTTTGAGGGGAATATACACTCGATCGTCCTGATCGGTTCCCCCTACAGACCCCTTGGTTTCCATCACTCCAATGACCTTGTAGCGGTTTCCCTGAATGCGAATATCGGAGGATAGCGCATTAGCTCCGGCTCCAAAAAGTTCGTCCCGCACCTTAGAACCGAGGACAACTACTGGCTCAGCAGCATTCAATTCATCCTCGTTAAAAAACCGTCCTTCTTGGGGTTGAATGTTCTTCACATCTGGATAGTTTAAATCCGTTCCCAAAATAGCAGTAAATGAATTTTGTCCGCCATAAACCACTTGCACTTGGCGCTGCAAATAAGCCGAAATAGCCTTAACTGCGGGAGCTTGTTTGCCGATCGCCCTAGCGTCATCCCAAGTAAGGGTAGTAGCAGAACCGCTTCCCTGACTAACACCGCCCGATCGCGAAGCGCCGGATAAAACCAACAGCACATTTGTACCCAAAGCCTTTAACTGTTCTTCAGTTGATTTTTGTACACCCTGTCCCACCGAAGTAATCGCAATTACCGAAGATATCCCAATAATTACACCCAGCATAGTCAAACTGGTACGCAACTTATTATTCCACAGCGCCTCAGTCGCCATGAACACAATTTGAACATTCGAGATTTTCTTAATAACTGGGGGAGTCTTTAATTTCATGTTATTAGTTATTTGTTATTTGTTATTTGTTATTTGTTGGAAAATTTCATCCTACTCACATCTTTCACCCTTCTGATGAACAGGCAAGATGCCTGTTCCACAATAGATCAATTTTCTTCTTGTGGGCCGTTGCTCCTAGCCCGCCAAAAAAGGATTATTGCAAATAGTGCAAGATGATATCCGATCTAACGCAAGCGCGTTCCCCCACCCGGTTGCAAACCCGGAATTCCGCCCGACGATGGATTTTGGGATCTAGGCCGCAATCCGGGGGGTAAACTAAGCAGCACTTTTTCATTTCCTTTCAAACCCGATCGCACTTCCGTCTTGTCATCCACCGTCATACCAGTTTTAATCGGCATAAAAGCAGGTTTGCCATCTTCTCCACCGGGAACAAAAACCCCCGTTTCCCTTTGTTGGCGGACAATTGCCGCAGTCGGAACTACCAAAACATTTTTGAGTTCACCGGCCTTAAACTCCACATTCACATTCATCCCCGATCGCAGCATTTGTTTCTCATCATTAATAATTGCCGCTTTAACCTCAAAACTTGTCACATTTTGCTGGACGATCGACTGAGGCGAAATTTGAGTGATTTTACCTGTAAAAGTCTTTCCCGCAAAAGCATCGGCTTGAATAGACGCAGCCTGGCCGATCTGAATCTGAGAAATATTAGTTTCTGCTACGTTTGCTACTAATTGATTTTTTGAAGCTAAGGACAAAATCGAAGAAGAAGTCGCCGAAGAAACCGCACTACCTGCCGTAGTGGGAGTCACAAAAGCGCCCGGATCGGCGTACTTGCGGGTAACAGTGCCGGTGAAAGGAGCCCGCAGCACAGTGTCGTCGATCTGGGCTTGAACGCTTTGCAGGCTGCCTATAGCTGCGAGAACTTGGGCCCGGGCTTGGGCGATGTCTTCGGGGCGAGAACCCGCTTCTAGCAGCGCCAAAGCTTGCTGTTTTTGCTCGACGGCGGCCTGCCCCGCAGCGATGTCTTCCGGGCGTGCGCCCGATCGCGCCAGGGCCAAAGCTTGCCGTTTTTGCTCCACAGCAGCCCGCCCCGCAGCGATGTCTTCCGGGCGTGCGCCCGATCGCGCCAGGGTCAAAGCTTGCCGTTTTTGCTCGACTGCAGCCCGCGCCGAAGCGATTTCTTCGGGGCGAGTACCTGCTTGCAGCAAAGCTACAGCTTGTTCGGCTTGCCTGACTTGCGTTTGAGCTCGATCGCGCGCGGTGCGGGAGTTGTTGACAACTTGCAAAGCAAGGGCGCCGGCATTATAAAGTTCCTGATTTCTCTGAAAGTCTTCCTCAGCTTGGTTTTTGGCGTATTCCGCATCTCTGAGTTTGGCGATTGCTTGGGCGATGTCTTCAGGCCGATTGCCCTTGAGCAATTTTTGTAAATTTGCCTGTTGTTCAGCTAGTTGTGCCTCGGCTACGGCAATATCTTGGGTTCGATTGCCGTTGAGCAATTTTTGCAACGTTGCCTGTTGCTCTGCCACTTGTGCCTCAGCTACAGCAATGTCTTGGGTTCGATTGCCGTTGAGCAATTTTTCCAGACTTGCCTGTTGTTCTGCTAACACTGCCTTAGCCACAGCAATGTCCTGGGTTCGAGTGCCGTTGACCAATTTTTCCAGGTTTGATTCCGCGGCTGCGAGTTGTCCGCGAGTTTGGGTAAGTTGCCCTTGGAGGTTGGAGTCGTCCATGTAGGCTAGAATCTGCCCTTGTTCAACTTTATCTCCTTCCTTGACAAGCAAACTTTTGAGCATTCCTGAAGTTTTGGGGCTGACGTTAACGGAACGTTCGGGCACAATTGTGCCGTTTGCCGAAATTGTAATCGGCAGGTTCACCCTTTCGACAGCAACGGTTTTTTCCCTGCGTCTGGTTTCGCGGCTGGATTTGACTGTGAGTTGGCTGTAAGCTGTGTAGCCTACTCCTGCCAGCAGGGAAGCGGCGAGGAGTCCGCTGAGCCAGGGAGTCAGCTCTTTTTTAATCTGAAAGTGCTTTACGAAGTACATATAAATTAGACCTGATGGGTCTGTCTTGAATTTAGACCGATCGGGAACAGAAAAGGTTCAAGAGAAGTCGCACTAAGTTTTTTCCGGTGTTTAATGCTTGGGGCCGATCTAATCTAGTTTAGATACGAATGCAGATAAAACCTGTATGGTCGGCTTCGTTGGTAAATGCCGTACAACGATCGGCGATCACGAAGCATAAATAATTGTTAAGCGATCGGGTATAACAAATCATTGGAGCGGACCAACAGCTATGATGTTAGTCAAGCTGAAGTTATCGCCGAGCGCCAAGTATAAATAATTGTTAAGCGCTCATCGATGCCTAACGAATCCTTGGATATGACAAAATCGCAATATTTTAGGTTTGAGTCAGAGGCTATCCTTTTCCGCTCAATTTAGCCGTTAGGTGGCAGTTATTTCGAGATAGAGATGTTCCCTTACAGTCATTGGTTAGTGATATATGGCTGAAATTGATAACAGACATAAATTAATTAAAAGAATTCAAAGAATTTCTAATTGGTTTGAAAACAAGCTAATTCAAATTTCTGATTGGTTTGAAAACAAGCTAATCCCAATAATTTCTAATTGGTTTGAAGACCAGCTTAACCCCATCGTGAAGTTCTTGATATATTTAAGAGTGCCTCTGACAGTTGCAATCGCAGCTTGGTATTTTTTTACCCAGATCGATCAAACCATTGAGGTCTATCTCGCAATTGCTTTAGATAGTAATGAACTTCAGGCAGTTGTTTCTACAGTATTTGTTGTTTTGCTTTCACTTGTTGTCTGGTTCGCGGCACGTTCACTTGAGAAACGCTATAAAGATCATCTTCCTAAATTCAACAAGAAGCAAAAATTAGATATCTTATACAAAAATGCACCTCGTTTGCTAGGTGCTGTACCACTGGGTAGCCTTGCTTATGGCACTTGGGCTACTACCCAAAAAACATTGCAGGACTTATCGAATAATACTGCTTTAAGTGCCTATATTTTTTTGCTAGTGTGGATGTTTAGCAATATAGTTTTATTAGGAAGTTTATTTTATTTATTAAGAAACCGTATAGAAAAAAAATACTTAAAGTACCTATATTCCGTTGGCTCTAAGAAGAAAAATGAAGGTCTCTTTGGGCAAATATTTGAAAATATATTTGTTAATATTGCCTGCTTTGTTTTTAGTATTTTATCTTTGCCTATGATTCTGGGGGCAAACGATTCACGTTGCTCTTTTGGTGTAATTGCTGTTTTTCTGTTGCTCGTATTTTCTAATGTGGGGCTATATTCTTGGCAAAACAAGCTAGAGTCACGATGGATCGTTGTTAGAATTTGTTTCATTTCTGTGGTGGCATCCCTCGCCTTAGGGTGGAAAATGCCTCCGACATTTTTTCCCGATAAGCTGGGTTCAATTAGTGTGGTGGCAATATCGTTGACGATTGTGGTGGTTGTTTTTTCAACAATTTACCACTGGGGGAAACGAACTAAAATACCCGGCATAACGATTCTAATCGGATTAATGTTAGTTTCTAGTGCACTAAATCTTAATGACAATCACCGCTTTCAACTAATCAGCAAACGCGAAAAGTCAGTCCTTCCAACTTTAGAATCTAGTTTTAATCAATGGTTAGAGAATCGCCCCGATCGCGCTCAATTCTCAAATAAACCCTATCCTGTATATATCGCTGCAGCTCAAGGTGGTGGTATCTATGCCGCTTATCATGCAGCGACAGCCTTCTCAAAGCTAACAGAATATTTTCCGAATTTTCCTCAGCATGTATTTGCAATCAGTGGGGTGTCTGGCGGTAGCTTGGGGGCTTCTGCCTTTTCAAGTTTGGTGAAAGTGGGTGGAATTAGTGGTAAATCCCTTAGCCAAACGGCTAGCAAACTGTTTAGCAGTGACTTGCTGACGCCCCTCCTGACGATGGGGCTATTCCCTGACCTGGTTCAGCGATTTATCTTTTTCCCAATAGACGATTGGGATCGGGCAAGAGGTCTGGAAGTTGCGTTTGAAAAAGCTTGGGATAAGCTGTCTCTTCCAAATCCAGATAATCCCTTGCGGAAGTCTTTTTACGAACACTGGCAGCCCCAGGGCAAAGCCCCTGCACTGGTTCTCAACACAACTGTTGTCGAAACGGGCGATCGCCTGGTGATCAGCCCCTTTCAGATTAACTTGCCCAACAAAGAAAATATTGCCATTGATGAACCCGATCTAAATTTGAAACTGAGTACAGCGGCTGGCCTCAGTGCTCGTTTTCCCTACTTCACCCCTGTAGGGTGGTACCAAAGCAGTAAGGACAAAAGTAAATTGCATTTGGCTGATGGCGGTTATTTTGATAATTCTGGTATTCCTACTGCTTTGGACATTGGGCGGAACTTACAGCAACTTCCGGGTTACGGAACAACCTTTGAAATTGTCTACCTATCCTTAATTGATGGGCAATTTAACGAGCCTACAACTCAACTCAAGAGTGAAGGACTGAACGAGCTTTTATCGCCAGTTCGTGCCTTGTTTAGTGCGCGCGAGTCCCGCAGTCGCAGTGCTGTTGAGTTGTCTATGTTCACGGTCAATGATGAGATTGATGCTCGACTCAAAAATGACAATAAGAAGCGACGCAAATATAAATTCAGAACCTTGTTCCTGAACAAGTCAGGTAAGGACGTTAAGTTGCCTCTGGGTTGGCTCATCTCTAAGCGCTCAAGGGAATTTATCGATCTGCAGACACCTGATCCCAATGACCCCAAAGCAAGACCCTGTGATACCAAAAAATTCCAAGAAGCCCTTGCAAACGGTCTGGTGGGTATGGATAAGAATCATAACCTTTGTGTGATTGCATCGATTGGCGACGATTTGAGAATGACCCCAAAGCAAGACCCTGTGATACCAAAAAAATCCTAGAAGCCATTGCAAACGTTCAGGTGAGCATGGATGACAATCATAACCTTTGTGCGATCGCATTGATTGGCAACGATTTGAGTTAGATTCAGATCATGTCTAGCGATCTACACCTACTGTCTATTTAGCAAAGGCGGGATCGTGGAATCCTTAAGCTAACGGCGCACCCTAACAATTCGGTTGGAGCGGATTGTTGAAAGTTGCTGGTGGTGCTACGAGTGTTATTTGCAACAGCTCAACCGGAACGTTATACTACCAACGAAAATTCCGTTGAGCTTGTCGGTGTCAGTTCTAGAGAATGCCAGCAATAATAGTTGGCTTTGTTGTAACCTTTGGAAAGGTTAAAAGCGATCGTAAAACACAAATAATTGTTAAGCGAAAAGTTTTTTTGTCTGCGATCGCATCGATCGAACTTGTGAAAAGTTCGATCGCCAATTTCCTACTCAACAAACAGCCGCTACACCCAACTCTGTAATCGCCGCCTCCGGGCCCACCAAAGAAATATACGGTTCGATGAAGTATTTCTTAGCCGCATCCCGCGCTTGTGAAGCTGTCACCTGTGCAATTTCTTCTTGAAATTGCTGGTCAAATTGAATTCCCAATCCCAAAATTTCATACCAGCCTAAAACTTGGGCAATTTGCGAATTAGTTTGTTTCCCTAAAGCATATTGACCGAGCATTTTATTCTTGCAAGCTTGCAATTCTTCCTCGCTTAGTTCGATGTTGGCGAGTCGATCGACTTCGGCGCGCAATCCTTCAAAAGCAGTCGCCGTATTTTCCGGCGCCGTACCCATGTACACGACAAACTGAGCCGTGTCCAAGCGCGTCGCGTAGAGGGCGGAAACGTCGTAAGCCAAGCCCCGCTTTTCCCGCAATTCCACAAACAATCGGCTCGACAAACCGTTACCCAAATAAGTATTCAGCAACTTAATCGCTGCGTAATCGGGATTTTTGACGGAGGGTGCGAGGTAGCCCAGCATAATCACTGATTGCTGCGTATCTTGCGCGGTAACGACCGATTGAGGGGAGGGGTAGAGGGGGGGGACAGTTAAAGTTGGCAGGGGTGTTAAAGGCGCTTTCCAGGATCCAAAAGTTCGATCGATCAGGGCGATCGCATCTTCGGTGGAGATTCTGCCGGCTACAGAAATCACTACATTATCGGGACGGAAATAGGTTTTGTGGAACTGTTCGAGCTCGTTTCTGGTGAGCTGTGACATAGTAGCTTCCGTGCCCAAGGGAGAGAAAGCATAGGGATGTTCCTGGTACATCGCGTGCCGCAATTGCTCAAAGGCGATCGCAAATGGCTGTTCTTGTTGCGATCGAATTGCTGATATGGCAATACGGCGTTCAAGTTCGACTTCAGCTTCCGGGAAAGTGGGCGATCGCGTCAATTGCGCCGCCAACTCCAAAATGTCCTCAAAATCCGCAGAAACCGTCTTCAAACTCACTAAAAAATAGTCTGTAGTAGAGTCGGCACTCAACCTCGCTCCCACCGATTCTACACGCTCCGCAATTTCCAGCGAAGACAGGCGCTCGGTTCCCTTAGTCATTACCGCCGACAGCAAGTGACACAACCCTGCTTGTTCCGGCTGCACGTAGCGACTGCCGGCCCGCAGGAATATCCTAGCTGCAATAATATCTGCGGCTGGATTTTCTGCTGCCAAGACAACAATACCGTTGTCTAAAACCGTGCGCTGGATTTCATTTTTCATGGTTAATTTAGTCGAGAATTGGTAATTGGGAAGAGGTAATTGGTAATTGGGAAGGGGTAATTGGTAATTGGTAATTGGTAATTACTTGATTGCCATTTTTCTATTTTCCATTTGCATCTTGTATGATGTCATACCGGGCAGGGCCTGACGCACAACATCTAAATGTAACAACATCTATCCTGTAAGGTGCGCCACAAGCACAAAGAACCCTGGACAAACGCCGAACCTCTATCCCGTAGGGTGCGCCACAACCACAGAGAACCCCGCACAAATGCCGAACATCTATCCGGTACAAAAGATATTTATATTCACCAGTTTAACGATTAGATTGGTTTGAGTACGACGGCTGTATAGCGTCGGGGAGAGAGATATTGTTGAGCTAGGCGTTGGAGGTCTAAGGGCCCAAATGCTTTAATCCTGGTGGGATAGCTGAGCGCTAATTCCGCAGTGGCGATCGTATTGTAATATCCGTAAAGACCCGCTAGCTGTCCCGGCGTTTCGAGCGAGAAAGCAAAATCGTTGCACAGCAAACGCTTACAGCGGAGCAATTCTACCTCGGAAACCGGCTCAGACTGCAATTCCCAAAGTCGATCGCAAATCCGAGATTCCACCTGTTCGACATCCTTCGCGTCCAAGACTGCACTGATAGTAAATAAACTCGATTCCCGTTGCAGCGAGAAAGTGCTCTCGATCGCCTCTACTAATTGTAATTCTTCCCGCAGTTCCCTGACTAAACGCGAAGTTCGCCCGTCTGCGAGCAACACCGACAGCAAATCCAAGCCGCAAGCACTTTGCAAGTGTTCAACTCCCGGGCCCGTCCAGGCCATCATTAGCCGGGCTTGTTCTAATCGGGGCAGGCTCAATTCCTGACGGCGAATTTCTATCAGTGGCGGTTCCGCCTCTGCGGTTAATTTGGGACAATCCCACGGATCGTAAAACTGCTCGAATGCTTTCCCCGTAACATCTCTGGCCTGTTGTTCATCAATTCCCCCAACTATCACCACAGTCATATTTTCCGGCTGATAGTGCGATCGGTGGAAACAGCGCATTTCGTGGGGAGTTCGCGACATCAGCAGCTCTTCGGTGCCGAGTACCGATCGCCTGTAGGGATGCCGCTGGTAAACTGTTTCCATCATTGCTTGGAAACCCAGCCAATCGGGATTGTCTTGAGCTTGACGGATTTCTTCTAGCACCACATCTCGCTCGCGATCAAATTCTCGATCGGGAATCGAAGCGCGCAGCAGCAATTCTGCCAGTGGCTGCGCTGTTTCTGCTAAATAATCGGCCGCAGCGTTGACGAAAAAATGGGCGTAGTCGTGACTTGTAGCTGCATTGGCGACACCGCCGCGATTTTCGATTACCTGGTCAAATTCTCCAGGGGCAATCGAATCCGTCCCTTTAAATATCATGTGTTCTAGAAAATGAGCCATTCCCGACCAAGAATCCGGCTCCAGCGTAGCGCCAGCCCTCACCCACACGTCTAGGGCGACCACCGGTGTGGCCGAAATCCGCTGGTGAATTACCGTTAACCCGTTGTTGAGCTTCCAGACATTGGCTGGGAACTCTAAAGCAGTGAGCAGTTGAGACAAGCTAGTTATTCTTAAACTTTAGTTAACTTCGGCTGCAACTATGGTAGCGCTTTACAGCTCTGCGATCGGGATTAATTGATACAAAAGTCAGTTGTCAGTTGGCAGTTGTCAGTTGGCAGTTGGCAGTGGTCAGTGGTCAGTGGTCAGTTGGCAGTTGTTATTAAGGGTAATTTTTGCTTTTTTAAAAAACGACCTTAGCCTTAATTAAGTATCATTTCTTGGTTTAAAAGTCAATAGGTTGCGCGGGATATTAATGAATCAGTCGGGAGAAAGAGGATGTTATCAGAATATTTCAATAAATTAAGAAATATAAGAACACTAAAGACATTGAGAGGAGAAACGACAGATGGTAGCTACCTTAGAAGATACCAAGCGCCAAGCGATCGCGATGAAATTAGCAGACATGAAAGCGCTGCAAAACCTGTTGATCGCCAACGAGCAATTGTTCATCAATTCCTGCAACGACTCCGAACTGGCTGATCGCTTCCGCCATATGCTTGAGGACGATCGCAAAAACATGGGCGTATTAGAAACTACGATCGTGCAATACGGCATTCAAGCCGAACCCAAAGAAACCAGCACAAAAATGATTGAAGAAGTTCAGAAACTTATGGAAGGTTCTGAACTCACCATGTTTGAAAAAGTCGCCCAGCACGAACTGCTCAAACACAAACAAACAATGGCTGGCTTATTAATTCATAAAGCCGCCCAAGTAGTTGGCGCCGACATCGAAGCCGCCATTACCCCGCTCAACACAGTTAACTTTGAAAACCGCGCTCACCAAGAACAACTCAAAGGAGTTTTAGAAGTCTTAGGAGTGCGCGAACTGACCGGCAAAGACCCCGATCAAGGCGTTTGGGCCCGCGTACAAGATGCAATGGCAGCTATGACCGGCATCATCGGCGGTGCAGTTACCCGCACCAAAGATGAGATGAACATCACCGAAATCCTCACCATGGATCACCGCAAAGTCGATACCCTCTTTATGGAAATCGAAAAAACCGACGATCCTCAAAAACTGCAAGAATTCTTCGGGCAACTTTACAAAGACCTCAGCGTTCACGCAGAAGCCGAAGAACAAATAGTTTATCCAGCAATTCGCAGCTACTACACCGATACTCAAGAACTGTACGACGAGCAAGCAGCAATGAAGCAAATGCTCGCCCAAATTAAGGCTCTCAACCCCAGTTCTTCTGATTTTAAAGCCCAAATCAAACAGCTCCAAACAGCGGTTCAGGATCACGTGAAAGAAGAAGAAAACGATATGTTACCTCAAATTCGCCGCAACCTGAGCGAAGCACAAATGGAACAAATGGCTACTCAATTCAAAGCAGCCAAAAGCACCATGCAGCAAGAAATGGCTAACATGAGCTAATTCAGCAGCGAGCTAATTGTAGCTCTAGCAAAACTAGAGAGTAGCTAAACTGCAACCTATCAATCCCGCTACGTGGGTAGCGGGATTACTGTTTTTTTGAAAGACTATTTTAAAAAATAAATATATTATTTGTAGGGGCGGGTTTCACGAAAGATATTTCGGGTAATTCATAATATAAATAAACCCGCCCCCGAGTTGTGGAGGGCGGGTTTATTTATATTATGAATTTCATCAAAGGTTTCCGGTAAAACCGGCCCCTACGAGCATTGGAAACAAGAAGATTTTAGCCATTAATCACAGAGCCGCCGTTGGGATGCAAAATTTGACCCGTCATGTAAGACGAATCTTTTGAAGCTAAAAACACGTAACTGGGGGCAACTTCATCGGGTTGACCGGCGCGTCCCAAGGCTGTGTCTGCACCAAATTTCTCCACTTTTTCTTCAGGGAAAGTCGAGGGAATTAGAGGCGTCCAAATCGGGCCGGGAGCTACTCCGTTGACGCGAATTCCTTTCTCAGCTAAACTTTGAGACAAAGAGCGGGTAAAGGCAACAATTGCTCCTTTTGTGGAGGAGTAATCTAATAATTGTTGATTGCCTTTGTAAGCGGTGACAGAGGTAGTGTTGATAATTGCACTTCCTTCTTTGAGGTGTTTGAGAGCGGCTTTTGTGAGGTAAAACATTGAGAAAATGTTGGTGCGGAAGGTGCGCTCTAATTGTTCGGCGGTGATGTCTTCAATGCTTTCTTGGGGATGCTGTTCGGCGGCGTTGTTGACGAGGATGTCGAGGCTACCAAATTCTTTAACTGTTTGTTCTACAAGGTTTTGACAGACGTTTTCGTCGCCGATGTCGCCGGCGATCGCAATACAGCGGCGCCCTTGTTGTTCGATCGCCTCTTTGGTTTTTTTGGCATCATCATCTTCGTTAAGATAGCTGATGACCACGTTCGCGCCTTCTTTGGCAAAGGCGATCGCCACTGCACGCCCGATACCGCTGTCTCCGCCTGTAATTAAGGCTACTTTGTCCCGCAATTTGTCGCTACCGCGATATCCCTCCGCGAAGGATTGAGGTTGCGGGGTCATTTGCGATTCAATACCGGGTTGCTGTTCTTGATGTTGAGCCGGATTGGTTTGTTGTTGAGTTGGCATAACATATTCCTCTAGGTTATACCTCTATAAATAAAGGTTTTCTGGAACTAGGGAATCGCTCTTTTTGCCGATCGCGCTCTACGACTAAAGACAGTAATTAAAGAGATAAATAAACCCGTCAGCCGAACCCATGATTGTGGGGGGCTGGTTTATATAAATTGTGAGTTTTCCTCAAAGATTGTCGATAAAATCCGTCCCTACGAGCATCGGGATATATTTGTTGTAGAGGCGGGTTTCACGAAAAATATTTGCGGTAATTAAAGAAATCCATAAACCCGCCCCGCGAGCCTCTAATTATTGTCACAACAGCAAAAAGCACGCCAAAACATGATTTGACGTGCAGTTTAAACAAGCTAGTGGCTAATTGATGAGTCTCAAACTAAAGACCCAACTTAAGATTAAAGCAGCGAAGGCGTAGGCTTAGGAGGAACGACGAACAATGATTTATCGAGACCATTCTCTTCAAAAAATATTGCCATCAGGGAATTCGCCGAGTTTCGCAAATCGTTGGGGTTAAAGGTGCTAACACCAGTCTCAGTCTTAGAAGCGAGCAAGCGATCATCATCGGCGGTGCTGGCCTGTACCAGAGCCGCCGCTGAACGCTCGGGGTTATTCAGCGGATCATTATCGTTGGGGATGCTAGAAGCAGTTACCACACCCGTGCCACCAGTCAGCGGATCGATGCTCATAATCGTTAGCTCTGGCGTCACAGACGCATTCGGTCCCGGCACCGTTAAAGGAACAGGGTTGGGCCCGGTCGGAATCGGGAACGGGTTGGGAACGCCCGGAGCGTTGAAAACTTCCAATAGCGAATAGGTGCCCGGAGCTAAATTGGTGAACAGGGCAATACCATTCGCATCAGTAAATACCAGAGGCTCGGTAGCAGGATCGTAGAGCCGGTTGTTATTCAAATCCAAGGTGAACGGGATGCCCTCCAAAGGAGGCTCGCCCTCATCTCGAATGCCGTTGCGGTTGTCGTCGCGGAACTTCTCAACTGGCTCGTTAAAGCTAAGGTTCTGAGGGATCTGGTTGTTGCCTACCAAAGCACAAGTAAACGTTTGGTTTGCGCCCAGTACGATGTCCAGTGGTTGAGTAGTTTGGAAAGAATTCGGAGGCGTGACTTCCCGGACTCGGTAAATACCGGGGGTCAAATTGCCAAACTCCCAGCGGCCGAACTGATCGCTGACGCTAGTGGTTTCTTCCGCATCGAGGGCGTCGTTACCGTTGCTGTCGAGGTAGATTGTGACCCCTGCGATCGGCGTTTCAAAGCCGTCTCGGTAGCCGTTGCCGTTCACATCTTGGAATTTGCACCCAGTGATCCGGCTGTTGGGGGTGTTGCCAAAGACGACGTTGGCATCTTGAGTGCTGAGGTCGAACTGCACCCGATCCGGAGTAGTAGGACTAAAACCCGCCTGCGCGACTTCCCGAACCACATAATTGCCTGGTTCCAGGTTGGTGAAAGCGGCGCGTCCGTTGGCGTCAGTTACTATCGACTGTTCCCCTGTGTCGAGGGCGCCGTTGTCGTTGGCATCAATGTAAGCCGTGACGCCGGCAATGCCCCCTTCCTCTGGAGTGTTGCCCGGTTCGTAACGACCGTTAGCGTTCTTATCGTTGTATTTGAAGATTGTGATGTTGGGGCGCGTATTCCCGACTGCACCGCTGCCTGGATTTACCGGAATCGAGGTGAAGAAGACTGCCGGTTCCGGGTTGAGCGGCGGGAACGGGGGCGGAAAGTTCGCCGAAACGACGCGCTGGCCACCGGGAACTGTTGCATCTGCCACTAGGAAAGGCAGCGTTCCCTGCTGTCGCGATTGGGGCCCGGGGGCTGTGACTTCTACCGGGTTCTGGGTAGTTGGAATTGGCGGCTGGTTGGCTATGAAGGTTTCAAAGGTTTCCAATACTGAGTAGCTGCCAGCCTTCAAATCTCTGAAGGTAGCCCTACCATCAGCGCCAGTGAACAACTGCGGTTCGCCCGTGTCTGTTCGGCCGTTCCGGTTCACATCGATGATGAACGGGATGCCCGAGAGAGGAATTTCCCCTGCGTCTTGTATGCCGTTGGCGTTGTCGTCCCGGAATTTGAAGATCGGGATTTCGTACAGGGGAGTGTTGCCGACTTGAGCGCAGGCCCAGATTTCGCCCTGGCCGAGGTTAACGTCAAGCAGGGGGGTGCTACCGGGGGGGGTGCTTTGGGGAAAATCTCTTTCTAACGGTTCAGTGCCCGGCCCGTTGGCTCGCTCTTCCCGAATCCGGTACAGCCCTGGCTGCAAATTGGTGAATCGGAACTCGCCGTTTCTATCAGTTAAGGTACTGGTGTCCCCTTGATCTAGCTCACCGTTGTTGTTGGCATCGATATAGATTCTGACGTTTTGCATCGAGGGTTCACTCCCGTCTCGAAAGCCGTCGTTGTCTACGTCGAGGAATTTGCAGCCAATAATCTCACCACCGGGCGGGATCGGACCATTGCCGAACAACACTGTGGCATTAGTGCCCGTAAGGTTGACGACAACTGGGTTAGGAGTTGTCGGGTTCAAATTGGGTGGCGGAATTTCCCTAACTGTATAGGTGCCTGGAAGCAAGCCTGGAAATACGAAGTTTCCGGTGGCGTTTGTCAACGTCGAGGGTTCACCTGGCTCGACAGTGCCGTTGTTATTGGTGTCAATAAAGATTTGGACGTTGGAGATTGGCGGCTCGCCTGCATCTCGAATGCCGTTGAGGTTGTTGTCGCGGAATTTGGTACCCTGGATACCCGCAGGAGCGTTGCCAAAATTGATGGTTGGCGGTAGCACTACTGGGGGTAATACAGGAGTTACCTGACTAGCCTTTATGTCTGTCATGATTTTCTTTTCCTTCACACCTAAATCTACGTAAGCTACAGGCTACTGTATCACTTTGTCAATCAGCAGTTAGCTGCTGCTAGCGACTGACGATCGCTACTCAATCATACATACGTCTACGTTGCTCGAAGGTTCCTCATCTAACATCAGGCTTACTCCAGCTTTGTCGCACGAGATTATATCAGGTTTTGAATAGCTGTGGCAATTTGAGCGCAATATCTTCAAGATTTGCGCCCGGAGTTCTTCTGCCCGTGGACACTTGCTGTTTAGAGCTGGAACAACGTTAAGATTCACTGCACCTCGGTGACTTGAGCGACCGGGCCACGAGGGCGATCGCACTTGGGGAATTGTCTGATAATTCCTAAAAACAGGTATGATACTGTCTCTGAATCTTGCTCCTCATATACAAGCCAGCTTTGGGCTTCCCGGAACTCTGGCTTGGCTTTGGAGGTTGCCAACAATAGGGTATCACGCGATCGCCCTTTAACCTCTTCCTGATTTTTATCTGTGGTTTGGGATGCGGGGCGATCGAGCTTTGTGTCACCCTACATAACCGAGAAATCTCTCGCGCCCATCGGCACCAACGAGTGAGCGATCGCCCCATTCATTATTTAATTCATTTGTCTTGACAAAATTACTAATTTGTGCATTAGGCTCCAGACCGACATTCTGTTGCCCAAAGTTAGGAATATTGCCTAAATTCGTAAAAAATCCATCACTCAAAAAATTACTAATTTGATCACTATCATGACCCTGGCTCAAAAGCAAGCGATCGGTCCCCATATTGCCCGCAGGTTCGCCCGCATAGCTGCTGCCATCCGTCAGCGGGTCGCCCTTCAAGGATTTAGCTGACCTACCCTCAGCCCCTCCCGTCAGAAAATCGATGCTGCTAGCCTGAATCTCTGCCGAGACAACAACCACCGCAGGCGGAGTCGTTTGAATGAAACCGGGCGGCGGAACTTCCCTGACAACATAACTACCTACAGGAACGTTACGGAAACTGTAATTGCCCTGCAGATCGCTGAAGGTACTCGCTTCACCCGGATCTAAACTGCTGTTATTGTTGAGGTCGATATAAATTTGAGTGTTGGCGATCGGCGGTTCCCCGGCATCGAGGATGCCGTTGGCGTTAAAATCGTTAAATTTCACACCGCTGATGGTGCCAGTCACCAATACATTGCCAAAGCTGAGATTAGTGGCATTTGTGCCGTTGCCCACGGTGATCGGAGTCGGATTGGGCGTAGTTTGTCGAAAACCGGGCTGCGGCACTTCCCTCACGACATAGGTTCCTGGAGGCAAATTGATAAAAGAGAAATTACCTTCGGGGTTTGTTAAAGTCGCAGGTTCGCTCGGATCTAAACTGCCGTTGTTGTTGAAATCAAGGTAAATCGGCCAGTTGGCAACTCTCGGTTCCGTCGGTTCGTTGATACCGTTAGCGTTGAGGTCGTTGAACTTGAAGCCGCTGATGCTACCGGTAGGAAAATTGTTGCCGAAATTGACGCCGACAGCGTTGGTATTGCCGGTTATGTCGATCGGGCCTGGATTTGGCGTAGTCTGTACCCATCCCGGTTGCTGGACTTCCCTCACCAAATACCGGCCAGGAGAAACATTGGCAAAAGTGTAGTTGCCTTGCGGGTTTGTGATGGTGTTGGGTTCGCCCGGGTCAACGCTGCCGTTGCCGTTGAGGTCGAGGTAAATTTGCCAGTTGGTCAGAGGGGGGTCTGTCGCGTCTCGGACGCTGTTGGCATTCAGGTCGTTGAACTTGACACCGCTGATGCTGCCGACAAAAAAGACATTGCCAAAATTGATGTTGTTGACAGTGGCGTTGGAAGTAACGTTAACCGGGCCGGGGTCAGGCGTGGTTTGGAGAAAACCCGGTTGCTGGACTTCTCTCACCAAATATGTATCGGCGGGAATATTGACAAAAGCGTAATTGCCTTCAACATTTGTAAAAGTAAAAGGTTCGTCGCCGTCTAGCCTGTTATTGCGGTTGAGGTCGAGGTAGATTTGCCAGTTAGCTAGCCCTTGTTCCCCGGGATCTCGGCTGCTGTTGTTGTTGATGTCGTTGAATTTTGTGCCTGCGATCGTCCCTGCGTTAAAGTTGTTGCCAAAATTGATATTGTCAGTGTTTGTGCCACTGGTAATCGTGATGGGTGCGGGATTTGGGGTAGTTTGGCGAAAGTTCGGCTGCTGGACTTCCCTAACTTGGTAAGTTCCCGGGGGCAGGTTGGCGAAGATGTAGTTGCCTTGCGGGTTTGTGAGGGTGGAAGGTTCGTTAAATTCTGGCTGGCCGTTGTTGTTGAGGTCGAGGTAGATTTGCCAGTTGGGAATGGGAACTTCTCCCGGATCAGGGAGGCCGTTGGCGTTGAAGTCGTTGTATTTGGTGCCGCTGATGCTGCCGACTTGGAAGTTCCCGATGTTGACGTTGCCGATGTCTATTTGGCTGGCGGTTCTGGTGCTGGATTCGGACATGGTGTTGCTGGGGCCCAATGAACGCGGTTCAATGTTTTCTGTAGGGCAATCTAGCAGTTTTTTTGCCAATTGCAGCTATTTCAGGGGATAAATTATTTTTAGGAAAGGGAAGGGGAGAATAGTTGTGAGTTTTGAGTTAACTGGTTCGCAGGCATAGCCAGGGAATCAGTTAATGCCTTAGCCCAATTCCCTATGCCGAAATTCCCAATTTTTTCCAGATTTGATGTACGATCGCTACCAGTTTTGCAGAGGTCGAATTCCCAATGTCCCAAAACTTGACAGCAAGCTGGAATGACGCCCGCGAGGTTCCAAGTTTGCTCTTCGGCTGGAGTTTGTGCGGTTTATTGGCAATAGGCTCGATCGCCCCGACTCCTGCTGCGGCACAGCTACCTACCTCCCAACAGAGTAACAGCAACAGCCCGATCGCTCAAACAGGTGCGATCGTCCGCCCCGCAATCAAATTGGGCAGCCGCGGCTCGGAAGTGATCGAACTCCAAGCTGCTCTTCAATTGTTGGGCTTTTATACTGGCACTGTAGACGGGATTTTCTCACAAAGCACCGCTAGAGCTGTGTCTCAGTTCCAGGAAGCAGCAGGCCTGCCTCCAGACGCAATAGTCGGTCAAGATACTTGGAACCGGCTGTTTCCTGCGACTCCGAGTGCGATCGAAAACCCGATCGCCAACGATCCTACAACTACCGACAACTCAGAGATTAGCCCCGAAGCGCAGCCAACCAATTTTCCAGTTTTAAGAAGACGAATGCGGGGGGCGGCAGTCAGAGATTTGCAAGAGCGGCTGCGGGCCAAGGGATTTTTACGCGTGAGTGCTGACGGCGTATTCGGCCCGGAAACTCAAGCTGCTGTCAAGGCGGCTCAGCGACAATATCAACTGCCAGCAGACGGCATAGTCGGCCGTGCTACTTGGGAAGCTCTGCTGCGTTGACAGCAAGCGAAAAGTGCCGGGTGTGCACGTTGCGGTATCGGGCGATCGTACAAATTGTTAATAATCCCTTTTGGAAGTATTTCTTCACATCAAAAAGTGTCAAGTTTGGTAAACAAAGTGTTTTTATGCGCGCAGTTGGTGTTAACTTAAAAACAGGAGGGGCAAAACCAAGAAGCACAAAAAACTTGGATAAAAAATTTGGAATTAGAGTATTTGTCCCGCTCGGCTCTAGTCCGCAGGCAACGCCTGAACCGTGTAGCTTATTAGCAAAGAAAGGTTGACATTGCGCTCGATATTTGTTAGATAGCTTGAGGCTATTGCATGAATCAAAAGTTGCGATCGCACAATCAAACACAGAAGTCTGAATAGACTCCGCTGATAGCTAGCTCGTCCGCAGAGTAGTTGCAAAAAAGTCCACCTTAGTTGTAGTTTGCTGAAACTCAGCAGAGCTAAAAACCCACTTGAATCAACTTAATTTACAAACTTTTTAGGGTCTGGCATCCGATATGCTAGGCCCTAAAATTTTGAAATTTTGAAGTAGCAAGCAGTCTTTGGCTGTTAACACTCAACAGTCAATCGATTTTAGATTTTAGATTTTAGATTAAAGAAGTGAAGCATTGACCCCACGGATAAATTCGGGGGGCAAGTTTCATCGGATACAGGTTTTTTATTTCTGGACGGATGAATCCGGGGGCTTGTATCCTGGATTCTTTCGGTCATTAGTTAACATTCAACAGTTAACAGTTAATAGTCAACAGTTAACTAATGACTAATGACCATTTCATTTAATTTCTTCAATTCGAGCATTCAAACCGTTAGCGCTGAGCATTTGTAGCAATTCCTCAGCTTTTTCGCGTTCCCGAAAAGCACCGGCTTGCATCACCGGTCGTCCGCTGGCAAAACTGCGAAAGGCACCGGGAACGAGGGATTGCATTTTTTGTCGATCGTCCGGGCTGTCGGTATCCACCACAACTCGATAGCGCAAACCCAAAGCAGACGGTAGATCGAATGACGGCGAATTATCCGCGGCATCGGGCAAAGAATTCCCCCCTAAAGGTGCAGGTACATAACCGCCCCTTCCGATAGGAATGTTGCGGCCCGGAACCGGCAATCTACCCTCGGAAGAAACCGAACTCGAACTATCAAAATTGGGAGGAATAATTGGTTGCTGTACCGAAATTTCCGAAACCGATCGATAATTCGGATCGGGCACAGGAATTGCGATCGCCCCTGGGACTACCGATGAAGCAGCGGCATTCCTCGGAGAAAGCTCTTGCTGCAACTGAGCGCTTGGCGGTGTCGAGCGATTTTGCACCGGTCGCCTGGAAACCGGCGCAGGTGGCGAAATTGGCGCTCTTTCCACTCTGGGACTTAGCCGCCCGGGAGTGTAAGCAGGGAGAGAAGTTTCTGGGCCGCCGATGCTGGGAGGTCGATCGGTCGTTAGCTGCAAAGCACTTCCTCCAATTGGCCCAGGGGTAAAAGTTCCCGCCACGTCAACCGATCCCGTCGTCCGGCTGCTCAACAATTGATTGCCGTAGGCTGGGATTACTTGACCTTTGGCCGCATTGTTGACATCGTACTGACCGTTGTTGCGAATGACATTACCCCCCGGTTCGGTTGCAGTTCCCAAATCCGGCAGAGCTCTCGATATCGCCACAATTCCGTCCCGCCGGTTACTCTCGATATAATTGTTACGCAGCACCGGCCTAGCATCAGCTTGCACCACCACGCCATCTTTATTGCGAGTAATTTTATTACCGATCAGCAGAGGCGAAGCGTTCTGCGCTACATTCACCCCAAATCCCGTGTTTTCAAACACATTATCTCGAACTTCCGGCTGGGAACTGCCAAAAATCGTAATGCCGTTAGCTCCATTTTTCGAGAAAACATTCCCGCCAATCGTCGGCCTGGAAGTACCCACTACTGAAATGCCGTCGTGAGTGCTGCCAGAAAAAGTATTGTTGACAACTGTCGGAGAACTCGATTCGATCCACAAAGCGTAACCGCGATAGTTGGTATTAGTCACCGTCACCCCGCTGAGTCCCGCCCCATCTGCGCCTAAAATCGCAATATTTTGACCCGCCGAAGTCGGACTGATAAAGTATCCTCCGCCTTTGATGACAATATTCTGACCGCGAGTGTTGGGATTTCCCTGAACTGTCACGCTGGGCCTAAGCATTAATGGAAATTTTTCGCCGGTTTGCTCGCTGTAAGTACCGGGCGCTAGCAAAATCGCTGTTTTGGGCGGGGCGACGCTTAAGGCGTAGGTAAGGGTTTTAAACGGAGCTTGATCGCTGCCGTTGCCCCCCGTGTCGCTGCCCCCGATCGAGCTGACGTAAAGTATGTTAATGTCGCTCTCCAGGGTCTGAGAAAGTAGCTGCTCTCCGGGTATCCCGGCAGCGATAACTGACGGTTGAGGGTTGCAAAAGGCGGTCATCGCAAAGACGAGCAGAAGGCAAGAACTCAAACAAGATTTTTGCGATCGATTTTCTTTGCACTCGCTATATTGAGAATTTAGGAGCATAAATAAACCCCACTGATTTGCGATCCGAGTTCCGCTTCCTGAGTTCGGTGTCGGGTTTTCGCGATCGAACTTTGATTTCACCCGCCTGCTGGGGTTTTCTTCTGTTAATCTTTTGTGTTGTTCTGCTAACCTCACGGCTCTCCTCCGAAGTGTGGTATGCAGTTTAACGATTCCACTCTCATCAAGTTTGATCTATTATGCTTTGTTTTCATCAAATTCAATAAAACTTAAAAAATTGTCGAATTTACATCGGTTTATGCCAAAATTAAGCCGCTTGCTTTGCCACAATCTTGACGGCGTGGGAGAATATAGCGGTTTGACTGGTAAAATTAATTATAATTAGGGTGGTTCTGAATGACCGACAAACAAAACAGAACTTTACCGGCACAGCCAGCCCTCTGCCGGATTTTAGATGCAAATTTAGATCGATCGCGCGAAGGGTTGAGAATTATTGAAGAATGGTGCAGGTTTGGTCTCAACAACGCCGATTTAGCTGGCGAGTGCAAGCAACTGCGTCAAGAATTGGCTGCTTGGCACGTCGCAGAATTGCGAAGTGCTAGGGATACGCCGGCTGATCCGGGTACGGAGTTGACTCACCCGCAGGAAGAGCAGCGTTCGAGCATTCAGCAGCTACTGGAGGCGAATTTCTGCCGGGTGGAAGAAGCTCTGCGGGTACTCGAAGAGTATGGCAAAATTTACGATCGGAATATGGGCGCGGCTTTTAAGCAGATGCGCTATCGGGTTTATACTCTCGAAAGCAATTTGCTGGCTTATCGGCGCTACCAGCAGTTACTTCGATCGCAGTTATACCTTGTAACTTCGCCGAGAGACAACTTGTTGGGAGTCGTGGAAGCTGCTTTGCAAGGGGGACTGACTTTGGTGCAGTACCGCGACAAAAGCTCAGACGACGGGGTAAAACTGGCTAATGCGCGCCAGCTTTGCGAACTTTGTCACCGCTACGATGCTTTGCTGATTGTGAACGATCGCGTGGATTTTGCGATCGCAGCGGATGCCGACGGCGTACACTTAGGACAGGGAGATTTGCCTGTGGCGGAAGCGCGCAAGTTGCTGGGCCCGGGACGCATCATCGGTTGTTCGACTACGAATGGCGAGGAAATGCAGCGAGCTATTGATGCGGGAGCCGACTACATTGGAGTTGGGCCGGTTTACCACACTCCTACTAAACCTGATAAACACGCGGCAGGTTTGGACTATGTGCGGTATGCTGCTGATAAGTCGCCGATTCCGTGGTTTGCGATCGGCGGAATTGATATCAACAACCTCGATGAAGTATTGAATGCCGGATCTCAAAGGGTTGCCATAGTACGCGCGATTATGGAAGCAGAACAGCCTACTTTAGTCACGCAGTTTTTCATCTCGCAGTTGATTCGGATGGAGAATCTGAAAGCTCAGAAAGCTTTGCACGGGAAAAGCTAGGTTTATTTGCGATTCGTAGGGCGGGTTTAGCACAGGAAGTCTGTGCATAAAATATAATTTTGTTACCAAACCCGCCCTGAAAACTGATATTTTACTTATGATAAATCAAATTGCGCTGCAAGTTAACGGAGAAACCCGCAATTGTGCGATCGACACACCGTTACCAAATTTACTAGAACAATTGGGATTAAACCCGCGCTTGGTGGCTGTGGAGTACAACGGGGAAATTCTGCACAAACAATTTTGGGAATCTACACATATGCAAGAGGGCGACATATTAGAAGTTGTCACAATTGTCGGAGGAGGCTAGCCACAAATTGGTGGCAAATTAAGCCTTAAATTTTCACCAATGGGCAGAACCTAGGAATGTCGCTTGCACTCAAGTCTAGATCCCACTCAATCCCCCTTAATAAGGGGGACTTTGAGAAGAATTTTGTCTCCCTAAATCCCGTTAATTAAGAGGGACTTTGAGAAGAATTTTGTCCCCCTAAAGCCCGTTAATTAAGAGGGACTTTGAGAAAAATCTTGTCCCCCCCTTATTAAGGGGGGCTAGGGGGGATCGAGACTTTGAGACAAACAAAAGAGACTTAATGAACGTCGCAAAATATCGCAATTAAACTGCGACAGCTTCAGCCACTGGTTCAGCCACAGGTGCTGCTACAACAGGATAAATGCTGACTTTCTTGCGAGTTTTGCCTTTTCTTTCAAAAGTCACCACACCGTCAATCATGGCAAACAGAGTATCATCTCTGCCGATACCTACATTGTTACCAGGGTGAAATTTGGTGCCGCGTTGACGGATCAAAATGTTGCCAGCTCTGACAACTTGACCGCCGTACTTTTTGACACCCAGACGCTGAGAATTAGAGTCGCGTCCGTTACGTGTACTGCCTGTACCTTTCTTGTGGGCCATAATATCCTCAACTGTATTTACTATTTTTTATTCTGAATCAGTTTCGGCGGTTTGGGGAGTTTCCACAACTGCTGCAGTTAAGTCTCTGGCGGCTAAGACTGTACCGTTGACGCTGATGGAGTCAATCATAAAGCGAGTTGTTTCTTGACGGTGCCCTTTTTTCTTCCGAGTTTTCTTTTTCGGCTTCATCTTGTAGACGAGGACTTTGCGGCCCCGGAAATGCCGGAGAACCGTTCCTTCTACAGTGGCATTTTCTAGTAGAGGCTGGCCGATATGAACCTCGCCTTCGTGCTGGATGAGAAATACTTTGTCTATGGTGACTTTGGATTCAGCTTCGACGTGAAGCAGTTCGATGTCGTAGAAGCGGCCTGGTTCTACCCGAAATTGTTTGCCGCCGGTTTCAATGATTGCGTAAGTCATGGGATGGTTGTTGAGATTGCCGTACAGGTAGCTGATGAGTCATTGGTCATTAGTCGTTGTGGACTTTTGACTGCTGACTGCTCTCCAGCTTTTGGAATGTCTTAACCTGATCCGAGCCGGATTTAGACAGACAATCTACTATTATTGCTGATTGTTGTAGTTTTGTCAAGGTAAAAGAGACTTAATCTTTTCTAATTGTTAGTTTGAGAACAGATTTGTGGCGACGAACTACGGAATGCTTACAGAGTTAAATGTAGATTTTCTCAGATTCTCTCTTGTGAAACAGGGCAGGTAAAAATGGCAAATCGCATCGGGAAATTCTTCAATACTGATATCAAAGAACTGTTTTCCGCCGAAGCAGCGGAGGGAATCGGAGAAGCTGGGAAAACAGCCGCCGAATTGGCAAAAATGTTCAAAGAACAAGGGCTGGACAATAGCAACTTGCTGCTAGAGGTTTTGAACTCTCCCTTAGCTCAAGTTGTGGGAACTGGATTGCCATTTGTCGGGATTGCGGCGAAAATGCTGGCGTTTTTTATTGAAAAAGCTCACCAGCAGCCGACTTTAGCTGAGTGCATTTTCCTCGTCAGTCAGGCGGCTTATCTGGAAAGTTTTAAGGATTTTCTTGAAGAAGACGCAAGTCTGTTAAATCGCATCGGGCAAACTCCGGTTTCCGATAAAGTTAAGCAGTTGCTTAAAAAATTGGCAGATTGGGAATTGAGCGATAAAGCAGCCAAAGAAACTGTTACTTGCTTCCGCGATTCGATGTTAGCCACGGAATTTAACCTAGTGCTATCAGAGCGGCTACAACAAGCCGGACTGAATGCCGATGAAGCTCAAATTTTGACAAAGAGAGTTGCTGCTAATACTGGCCGCTATTTAATCGAAGCTTGGGCAGTTTCCGGCGAGGCCATGAAACATCTTGGACAGCCTTCTTTCAGCGAATGGCGGAAGGATCAGGAGCAATATCACAGCATTGACAACTACCTGCAAGAACAGATTGCCTCTCTACCGCTAGAATCGGTATTTAAAGAAAAATTTTCATTCAAAGATATCTACGTGCCTCTGAAAGCAAAGCCAATTGATAAAAATGGCAAGCTCATAAATGATGCAGAAGCTTTCGATTTAGAAACTTGGGCAAAAGACTTGCTTGAGAATGAAAACAAACAAAATCGGGTAATGTTTGTCGAAGCTGGGCCCGGACGCGGAAAAAGCGTTTTTTGTCGGGTGTTTGCTGACTGGGTGGGGCAAAATTTGCATCCAGTTTGGACGCCCGTGTTAATTCGACTGCGATATATTCCTAAATTGCACAATAGTTTTCGAGAAACGCTAAAAGATGCAGTTACTGCGGGTTTTGCTAGCGATGACGGCTGGTTGACGGATCGAAACACGCGATATTTGTTTTTCTTGGATGGCTTTGACGAGTTGCTGATGGAGGGGAGAAGCAACGGGGGTTTAGAGCAATTTCTCAAGCAAGTAGGGAAATTTCAGGAGAACTGCGCTCAGAGTTCGGAAATGAGACACCGGGTTTTGATTACTGGCAGAACTTTAGCTTTGCAAGCTATTGAAAGGCAACTGCCAGAGAACTTGGAGCGAGTCGAAATTCAGGTAATGGATGACGGACTACAGCAACAGTGGTTGAGCAAGTGGGAAGACCAATTTGGGGCAGAAAAAACCTCAGCTTTTCAGCAGTTTTTAGAAGATGAATGTTGTCCAGAGAATGTAAAATCCGAACTGTCGCGAGAGCCACTCTTGCTTTATCTGTTAGCGGCGATGCACCGGGACAAAACGTTGAAAGTTGAGAATTTTCAAGGAACTAACAGCACTCAAGCAAAAATTTTGATTTACAACAAAACTGTGAATTGGGTACTCACAGAGCAGCGGTCTGATAAGCTCAATCGCGATTTGACAGAATTGGAAACAGAGGATTTGCGGCGCATCCTTACAGAAGCAGGGTTGTGCGTGGTGCAGTCGGGAGGGGAATGCGCTTCTGTAGCGATGATTGAGGAACGATTGAAAGCACATGACTCAGCTAAAAAATTTCTTGAGGAAGCACAAAAACGGATTGATAATCCTCTGAGAAATGCTTTGGCGGTTTTTTATCTTCAGCAAGGCAGTAAAGAAGGTTCTGTGGAGTTTGTACACAAGAGTTTTGGTGAATTTCTGTGTGCGGAACGATTGAAAGAAAGTCTGGAAGAGTGGACGGAACCGGGAAAGAAAGGTAGAGGATTTAATACTCAAGACTCTCAGATGGACTGGGAAATTTATGATTTGTTGGGTTATGGGCCGCTGACGGGAGAAATTGTGGAATATTTGATGGGGTTGTTAACAACTCCGGCTGTTGCAGGGGAGGAAAATCAGTTTCGTCTTGTGGAGTTATTCCTGCGTCTGGAAGATTTTTATCTGCGGTGGTGCGATGGGGAATTTATTGATATGCTGCCGGAAAGTTTGCCTCAGAAGAAGATGCGCCTACTGCGAGATCAATTGAAAACCCAAGATTTGGGACAGCGACAAATAGATATTTATGCTGGTTTGAATGTGATGATTTTGCTGTTGGAGTTGCACCGTTACGGTCAGCAGAGAGATGAATTAAAAGACAAAATAATGTTTTATCCTTATGGGGAACCTAATGCTGAAGGTAAAGTTGAGGATGCAAGTCGGTTGTTGCGTCTCATCCGTTATAGCTGTTGTGTTGGGGATTTTGGCTTTATCCAAACTGTTGGGAGATTCCTAAGTGGTGCAAACCTCAGAGGCGCAAACCTTCGCGGGGCAAACCTCAGAGGCGCAAACCTCAGCGGCGCAAACCTCAGCGACGCAAACCTCATCGGCGCAAACCTCATCGGCGCAAACCTCAGTGACGCAAAGCTCAGTGGCGCAAACCTCAGCGGCGCAGACCTCTGTCGCGCAAACCTCAGTGACGCAAACCTCAGTGACGCAAACCTCAGTCGCGCAAACCTCAGCGGCGCAAACCTTAGTGGCGCAAACCTCATTGGCCCAAAGCTCAGCCGCGTAAGCCTCAGCGGTGCAAATCTTAGTGGCGCAAACCTTAGTGGCGCAAATCTCATCGACGCATACTTCAGCCGCGTAAACCTCAGTGGCGCAAACCTCATTGCCGCAAAGCTTATAGGCGCAAAGCTTAGCCGTGTTAACCTCAGCGGCGCAAACCTCAGCGGCGCAAAGCTCAGCGGCGCAAAGCTCAGCGGCGCAAAGCTCAGTGGCGCAAAGCTCAGTGGCGCAAAGCTCAGTGGCGCAAAGCTCAGCGACGCAAACCTCAGCGATGGCACTTTTGGAGATATCGAATGGGATGAAAATACAAAGTGGGAGAATGTTCTAGGTTTGGATACAGCCGTTAATGTTCCAGAAGCGTTAAGGCAACAGCTAGGAATGCAGTAGAAACATTTTTCCAGGCTTGGCGTATCATTTTTATGAACAGGCTTTCCGGCCTGTTCCACAAAGAGTGAATTTTCTTGTGGGGTGGGCCCTCCTAGTCCGCGCCCGAAAGACCGATCGACATACGAAGGTCGATCGACCTTATTCTATCCAAAAGGTCGATCGGACTGGATTCAAGCAGCCACAGAACATTTGCGCGATCGCAACAATTCCAAAGCCTGCTGTTTCACCCTACCTTCCATAACCTCTTTTTGCAAATTAATAAAAGCCTCAAAATCTTCTAAACCGTACTTAGTCATCTGCAACTGCTGTCGCAACTGTTCTTCGGCCTCAACCGTTAAATAACCTGTTGCCAAAGCTTTTCTGACAATTTTACTGATTAAAGTCATAGTAGATTCACCCTGAATACACCTACGTTAAAACACTGAAGTTTTGTCAACCGACTAACTCAGCTTTTAGTTTGTTTCATAATTACCCTTAAAATAGGTTAAATCTACCTTAAGGTCTATGTAAATAAAGTTATTTTTGATACATTGATGAAACTGTAGCAATTTTAAATGTAGAGTGCGATTAAAGTGGTATATTTAGTTTTTCTCGGACAACATTATCCTTCAACTACGTTAAATCTACCTTAAGGCATAATTTAAACATAGCGATTTGTGACATTGGAAATTGTTGTATGGATTTTAAATGTAGAGTGCGCTTAAATTGGTATATTTAGTTTCTGTCTAACAACAGCCTCCATTCTCTGACAGCAAAAGGAGGAACCAGCAATTCTGTTTCTTTTTGATTTTTCACAGGAAAACTCAACAGCAAAGGTCGATTACTTTCCAATTGTGTAATAGACCTCTTGCAAAATAATTTTATGATATAATGGAAAGTTTTGCTTGACTGGATTGAATCCCAACTATTAACT